>NZ_JBQDYF010000025.1:0-51299 GCF_052044135.1 Salinisphaera sp. RV14 | reverse complement strand
CCGGGCGGGTGTTGTTCAACGGCTTCCCGACCGGGGTGGCGGTCAACGATGCGATCGTCCACGGCGGACCGTATCCGGCGACCACCGATTTCCACAGCACGTCGGTCGGTACGCTGGCGATCAACCGTTATCTGCGCGCGGTCTGCTACCAGAGTGCGCCGGCCGCCGTGCTGCCCAAGGCGCTCGCCGATGACAATCCGCTGGGTATTCGGCGGCTGGTGAACGGCGATATGACGACGGCCAGCCTGTAAGCGATCCGGAGCACGCCATGCAGCTGATTCAATACGAAACCGCAGCCGGTCAACGACGCGTCGGCGTCGTGGACGCCGACCGCGTGACCACCATTGCCGATACCCGCACGGTCCGCGAACTGGCGCTGGCCGCGATCCATGCCGGCCACGGCCTGGCGGCCGAGGCCGAAACCCGTGGCATGGCCGACGGCATCGAAAGCCTCGAAGCCCTGCTGGCCGCCGGTCGCGTGCTGCCGCCGCTCGATCACGACGATCCGGCGCATTGCCTGATCAGCGGCACCGGGCTGACCCACACCGGCAGCGCGGATACCCGCAACGCCATGCACCAGGCCGGCCAGGCCCAGCCCGATCCGGACAAACTCACGGACTCGATGAAGGTGTTCAACTGGGGGCTCGAAGGCGGCCGCCCGGCGCCGGGACAACCCGGCGTACAGCCGGAATGGTTCTACAAGGGCGACGGCCGGATCGTCGCCCGCCCGGGCGGCGAGATTCCGGCGCCGGAGTTCGGCAAGGATCTGGGCGAAGAGCCCGAGATCGCCGGACTGTACGTCGTGGCTGACGACGGCACGCCCTGGCGCGTCGGTTATGCCCTCGGCAACGAAACCTCCGATCACGTCACCGAGCGCGAGAACTATCTCTATCTGGCGCACTCCAAGCTGCGTTATTGCAGCTTCGGCCCGGTATTGCTGACCGGCGAACTGCCGCAGTCGGTGGAAGGCATGAGCCGCATCCGGCGCGACGGCGCGGTACTGTGGGAAAAGCCCTTCCTGTCGGGCGAGGCGCATATGTGCCACAGCCTCGAAAACCTCGAGTACCACCACTTCAAGTATCGACAATTTCTCGGCGCGGGTGATGTGCACGTGCATTTCTTCGGCACGGCCACGCTGTCCTTTGCCGACAATATTTCCACCCGCGTCGGCGATGTGTTCGAGATCGAATCACCGATCTTCGGCGCACCGCTACGCAACACGGTGGGCACCGCCCGACCGGCGCTCGCCCCCGGGGCCGTTCAAGTCCTGGACTGACGAGCCCCACCCAAAAAACGGCGGCGCCATGCGCGCCGTCGATATAACAAAAGTTCGTCTTCGCCTGAAAAGGCGTTATTCGCGACGACAACACGGAGGAGAAAACCATGACACACGAATCCAAACTCGCCCGAGGCCTTGGGCTGGGCGGCAGCGCCACCGTACTGGCGGCCCTGCTGGTCGCCGGCCCGGCCCTGGCTTCCAACGACAACAGCAGCGCGAGCAACGACAGCGGCAGCCAGAACTCGCATCTGGCCGTCACCGAAAGCGATTTCGGCAAGACGCCACAGGGGCAGGAGGTCAAGCGTTATCAACTGACCAATCGCAACGGCATGTCGGTGGACATCATCACCTTCGGCGCCCGGATTCAGTCCATCAAGGTCCCGGACAAGGACGGCAATGTCGCCGACGTGGCCCTGGGTTTCGACAACGTCGAGGGCTATATACACAAAAACCAGTATATGGGCGCGACCATCGGCCGATACGCCAACCGCATCGCCAACGGCCAGTTCACCCTCGACGGTCATACCTATAACCTGCCGAAAAACAACGGCCCGAATACGTTGCACGGCGGGCCCGAGGGGTTCCAGCAGCAGGTCTGGCAGGCCAAGGAAATTCACCCGCACGGCACGGTCGGGGTGGAGATGACCTACCTGTCGCCGGACGGACAAATGGGGTTCCCGGGCGATCTCGTGACCACGGTGCGCTATACGCTGGATAACGACAACGATCTGCGGATCCACTATTCGGCGGTCAGTGACAAGGACACGGTGATCAATCTCACCAACCACACTTATTTCAATCTGGAAGGTGCCGGCAGCGGTTCGATCCTCAACGAGGTCGCGATGATCAATGCCGATAAGTACAGCCCGATCGACAAGACCGAAATCCCGCTCGGCTCGGCCCGCGCGGTCAAGGGCACCCCGTTCGACTTCACCACCCCGCACACCTTTGGCGAGCGCATTCACGCCAAGACCACCCAGTTGATGCGCGCGGAACCCAAACAGGGCGGCTATGACCACAACTGGGTCCTCGATACCAACGGCAATCTCGACGCGCTGGCCGCCCGCGTCACCGACCCCAAGTCCGGTCGCGAGCTGGAGGTCTACACGACCGAACCGGGCGTGCAGGTCTATACCTCGAACTTCATCCACGGTAAATACGAGGGTAAAGGTGGCAAGACCTATCACCACTGGAGCGCCTTCACCATGGAGACCCAGCATTATCCGGATTCGCCGAATCACCCGTCGTATCCGACCACCGAACTGAAAGCGGGCAAGAAGTTCACGTCCACGACGATCTTCAAGTTCCTGCCTGAGTAAAGTCAGCGGCGATCGGCCGACCGCGACCCGTGGCCGGCCGATTCTGTCCCTGGCCAGGAATGTATGCGTCAAACCGGAGGAAGAAAAAAATGAGCGATTCATCAGACCACAACGACAAAAACATCGACGTCAGCCGTCGCCGAATCCTGCACGGGGCCCTGAGCGGCGGCGCCGGCCTGGCCGCGCTGACCGGAATGGGGATTTCACCCGCGGCGTTCGCGGCAGGCAAACACAATGCGAACCTGCCGGATCATCCGAAATACAAGTTCGTATTCATCAACCATGTGACCACCAACCCGTTCTTCGTGCCGACCCAGTACGGTGCCGCCGATGCCTGTGCGGCCTTCGGGTGCAGCTATCAGTGGACGGGGTCACAGAAATCGGAGGCCAGCGTCATGGTCAATGCCATGGACGCCGCGATCTCCTCCGGCGTCGACGGTATCGCGGTGGCACTGGTCGACCAGCATGCGTTCAACAAGCCGATCGACCGCGCGCTCAAGGCCGGTATCCCGGTGGTGTCCTACAACGCCGATGTCGATAACAATCGGATGGCGTATATCGGGCAGAAGCTGTTCGATGCGGGCAAGGCGCTCGGCCAGCGAATCGTCGATGAAGTCGACTCGGGCGACGTCGTGGGCTTTATCGCCACGCCGGGCCAGCTCAACATCCAGCCGCGTCTGAACGGCGCCAAGCAGGCGATCAAGGAGTCCGGCAAGAACATCACGCTGCACGAGGTCGCCAGCGGGCCGACGGTCAACGAGGAGTTCTCGCGCATCGAGTCGTTCTACCTCGGGCATCGCAACATCAAGGGCATGTTCGCGGTCGATGCCGGCAGCACCGAAGGTGTGGCCAAGACCATGAAGAAGCACGATCTGGCCAAGAAAGGCGTCAAGGCCGGCGGCTTCGACATGCTTCCCGGCACGCTCGACGGCATCGAGAGTGGCGATCTCAGCTTCACCATCGACCAGCAGCCCTATCTGCAGGGCTTCATCCCGGTGATGGAACTGTATCTGTATCAGATCTCGGGTGGTCTCAGCGGTATCGCCAACGTCAACACCGGTCTCAAATTCGTGACCAAGGACAATGTCGGTGAGTACCTGAACACCAAGAGCCGTTTCGAGGGCAACTCAAGCAAGGAAAAAGTCCTGTCCCGGTCCGGCGCCATCTCGACCTGAGTGTAAGTGTAATCTATGGCAACACAATCCAAAGCTGATCCGACGCATCGACCGAAGGGGCGGTCCGATGAAGCAGCACGACGCCAGGGTTCCTGGCGTCGTGCGGTCATCGCCACATTCGCGCGTCGCGAAGCCAGCATCGTCATCGCGGGCATCCTGCTCGCCATCTATTTCCAGTCCACCACGGGCGGCGTTTTCCTCTCACCCGACAATATCGGCACGCTCGGCCAGTACACGGCGGCGACCGCCGTTCTGGCAGCCGGCGAAGTGCTGGTTCTAATCAGCGGCGAACTCGACCTGTCCGTGGGCATGGTCTATGCGATGGCGCCGTTCGTGATGTTCTACGCGCACAGCGCCGGCATCCCAGTCGTCGCCGCGATCATCCTCGCACTGCTGGCCTGCGGCGTGGTGGGCCTGCTCAACGGCCTGATCACCGAACTGCTCAAGATCCATTCGTTCGTGACCACGATGGGCATGCTTTTCATGCTCAACGGGTTCACGCTGACCATCTCCGGCGGCTATCCGGTGCAGCCGCAGGCCGGCGCATTCTTGACCACGATCTTCGGCGGCAGCGCCTTCGCGCAACTCGGCTGGGCCCTGCTCATCGCCATCGTGTTTCAGTTCATCCTCACGCGCACGCGCTGGGGGCTGCATACGATCGCGGTCGGCGGCAACCTGAACGGGGCGACCGAGGCCGGCATCAGGGTAACCTTCGTCAAGGTTCGTAATTTCACGGTCTGCAGCATGCTGGCCGGCTTCGGCGGCATTCTGGACAGTTTCCAGACCGGATCGATCACGCCACTGGCCGGCGGTACGCAGATCATGTTCATGTGCATCGCCTCGGCCGTCATCGGCGGCACCCTGCTGGCCGGCGGTGTCGGCACCATCATCGGCGCATTCTTTGGCGCCGTGGTCATCGGCATGCTCAAGGACGGCTTCACCCTGGCCGGTGTCTCGGCCTACACCTTCGACATGATTCTGGGCGGCGCGATCCTCGTGACCATGATCGTCAACGTCCATATCGGCCGCTTCAAATACTTCTTCAAATTCTTCGGGAAGCAATCATGACGGAGAAAAACCAACCATTGCTGCAGGTCGAGAACGTGGCCAAGGAGTTCGGCCACGTCACGGCCCTGGAAGAGGTCAACCTGACGGTCGGCAAGGGCGAAGTGCTCGGCCTGCTCGGCGACAACGGGGCCGGCAAGTCGACGTTGATGAAGATCCTCTGCGGGCTTCATCAGCCGACCCGGGGGCGCATCGTCTACGACGGCAAGGAGGTGCACCTGCACTCGGTCAGCCACGCGCGCTCGCTGGGCATCGACTGTGTGCATCAGGATCTGGCAGTGATTCCGCAACTCAATGTCTACCACAACATGTTCCTGCAACGGGAATCGCTTACGGGCGGCCCCCTGGCGATCCTCAATAACAAGCCGATGCGTGAGAAGGCACGCGAAGCGCTGCTCGATATCGGCGTCAACATTCCCTCGGTGGACGTGCCGGTCGAACAGCTTTCAGGCGGCCAGCGGCAGGCGGTCGCGGTCGCGCGATCGGTCTACTCGAACTCGCGCCTGCTCCTGCTGGACGAGCCGACCGCGGCCATGGGGGCCAAGGAAGGGGCGATGATCCTCGATGTGATCAACCGGCTTCGAGCCAAGGGCGAGGTCTCGATCATCATCATCGCGCACAACTACGGCCAGATCTTCGACGTCTGCGATCGTGTCAATCTGCTGCAGAACGGCCGTATCACCTTCAACAAGGCCACCGCAGACACATCGGTCCAGGAGCTGACCGATATCGTGGTCAACGAATATCGCAACGCCGCCAGGCAAGCCAACGCCTGAACCGACCGTCCGGCCCGCGCTTGCGGCGGGCCGGGGGCTTTGGAAGAATGCCGGGCGACGCCACCCATGCACCGACCGGATGCGCATTCATGACCCATACCCCACCCTCCGACACCCCGCCCCCGAAGTTCGATCGACGCGTGGTCGTGATGGGTGTGTCGGGCAGCGGCAAGTCCACCGTCGGTGAAGCGGTCGGCAGCGCGCTTGGCGTGCCATACATCGACGGCGACAAATATCATCCGCGGGCCAACATCGACAAGATGTCGCGCGGCGAACCCCTGAGCGACGACGATCGAGCCGACTGGCTGGCGGTGCTTACCGACCTGATTCGCGACAATCACGACAAGAACGAACCTCTGCTGATCGGCTGCTCTTCGCTCAAGCGCATCTATCGCGACCAACTCCGCGAGGCCGACCCCGGTTTGCTGTTCCTGTACCTGGACGGCAGCTTCGATGTCATTCTGGGGCGCATGCAGCGACGCAAACATTTCTTCTCCTCGGAGATGCTCACATCGCAGTTCGACACCCTCGAAGCGCCCGGCGCGGACGAAGCGATCCGCGTCGATATCGATCAGAACTTTGCCGACGTCATCGATCAGAGCACCGCGGCGCTACGCACTCGCCTTGAACAGGACAAGCTTTCATGAGCGACACGCTCACCCCGCATCTGACACTGGCAATGGGACTCGGCGAGGGCCCGCTCTGGCACCCCGAATACAACGCCCTGTACTGGGTAGACATCCTCGGCGGCGCCCTGCACCGGTTGCATTTCGCCACCGGCGAGCACAGCGTGGTCGAATACGACGAGGCCATTACCTGCGTGGTGCGGCATGCCGACGGCGGGCTGGTGGCGGCCCTGAGATCCGGCCTCTGGCATCTCGACGCGGCGGGCGGCCGGCAGGTCTGTCTGGCACAGGCGCCCGAGGACACCGACGATCATCGTTTCAACGACGGCGGTTGCGATCCGGCGGGGCGTTTCTGGATCGGCACGATGAATGAAACCCAGGCCGCCGCCGATGCATCGCTCTACTGCTACGACGGCCACGCCCTGGTACCGCGCATCGGCGGCATGACGATCACCAACGGCCTGGCGTTTTCGACCGACGGCCGCTGGATGTACCACACCGATACGCCCACCCGCATCATTCGCCGGCACGCCTTCGACCCGGCCACCGGCGACATCGGGCCCGGCGAGACATGGATCGATCTGAACGCGCTCGATATCGAGGGCAGCCCGGACGGCGCGGCTGTGGATGTCGAGAATCACTACTGGACCGCCCTGTTCGGCGGCGCGGCGGTTGCCCGTTTCGATCCCGAAGGACGCCTCGTGGCACGCTATCCGCTGGCCGCATTGCAGCCGACCATGCCGGCCTTCGGCGGCCCGGATGGCCGCACATTATTCGTGACGACCGCGCGCGAGAACATGAGCGCCGCCATGTTGTCAGAATGGCCGGAGTCGGGATCCCTGTTTGCCATGAAGGTCGACGTACCCGGCCGCGCGAGCGCCCCATTCAACCCGAGAGCGAGCCTATGAGCACCCGCATCGCCATGATCGGCTTTGGCAAAATTGCCCGCGATCAACACCGGCCGGCGCTCGCCGCCAGCGCCGACTTCGATCTGGTGGCCACCGTCGATCCGCAACTGCAATCCGATCCCGCGGCCACGCCGGCGCACTTCACCGATTTTGACGCCTTGCTGGCCGCGGATGTCGATGTCGATGCCGTGGCCCTTTGCGTGCCGCCGCAACACCGGTTCGCCATGGCCTGCCAGGCCATCGCGGCCGGTCTGCATGTACTGCTCGAAAAGCCGCCGGGTATCACGCTGTCGGAAGTCGACGACCTGGAACAACGCGCGGCCACCGCCGGCGTCACCCTCTACGCCAGTTGGCATTCGCGCCATGCCCCGGCCATCGAGGCCGCACGCGAATGGCTGGCGACCCAGACGGTGACCGCGGTGGAGATCGATTGGCGTGAAGATGTCACGGTCTTCCATCCGGGCCAGGACTGGATCTGGGAGCCCGGCGGCCTGGGCGTGTTCGACCCAGGCATCAACGCCCTGTCCATCGCCACGCATATCCTGGTGCGCCCGTTCGCCCTGCGCGAGGCCAGCCTGGATGTACCGGGCAACTGCGCCACGCCGATTGCGGCGAAACTGTCGTTCCAGGATACAGCCGGCGCCCCGGTCGACGCCATTCTGGACTTCCGCCACAAGGGCGATCCGTGCTGGCAGATGCGCGTCAAGACCGAGGAAGGCGAGCTTCTTCTCGAGGAAGGCGGCGGGCGGATGCGGGTGGACGGCGAAGTGCGTATCGACGAGGACAAGGACGAATACGCTGGCGTCTATGCCCGGTTCGCAAGCCTGCTGGACGAAGGCCGCTCGGATATCGATCTGCGGCCGTTCGTCCACGTCGCCGATGCCCTGATGCTCGGCCGGCGGCGCGTGGTTGCCGACTTTCACGAATGACAGGCCCAACCGAGCGATGGCGTCACCGCCGATCAATCGACAACACGCGAGAGCTGCCATGTCCCACGCCCTGCCCGACCGCCTCGCGGTCACCCGCGACGAATTCGCTTCCACCCCCGACGGCGAGCGTGTCGATCGCTATCAGTTGACCAACCGCCGCGGCATGCGGGTGGCGATCCTCACCCACGGCGCCCGTATTCAGGCGCTGGAAGTACCGGACAAGAACGGGCGGCTGGCCGATGTCGTGCTCGGCTTCGACCGCGTCGACGACTATCTCCAACCCGGCCCCAGTTATTTCGGCGCCACCATCGGCCGCTACGGCAACCGCATCGCCGGCGGCGCGTTCGAGCTCGGCGACCGGCGACATCAACTGTCGACGAACGAAGGCGGCAACACGCTGCACGGCGGCGAGCGCGGTTTCGATCGACACGTCTGGGCCGCTACGTCGATCGACGAGGGCGATGCCGTGGGCGTCGAGCTCACGCTGTTCTCGCCCGACGGCGACATGGGCTTTCCCGGCAATCTCGCCGTCACCCTGCGCTACACGCTCGATAATGCCAACAATCTCCGGCTGCATTATTCCGCCGTGGCTGACGCCGAGACGGTGATCAATCTCACCAACCACGCCTTCTTCAATCTTGCTGGCGCCGGCAGTGGCACCATCCAGGACCAGATTGCGATGATCCACGCCAACCATGTCACCGCCGTGGACGAAGCCCTCATTCCCACCGGCGAACTGACCCCGGTGGCCGACAGCGCCCTGGACTTCACCCGGCCGAAACCGTTCGGCCGGGACCTCGACGATCCGGCACTGGCAGGCATTGGCGGCTACGATCACAATTGGGTGCTGGCCAGCGCCGGCGATCCGAACCGTCTCGCGGTACGCGTGGTCGATCCGGCATCGGGCCGCGCGCTGGAAATGTATTCCACCGAGCCCGGTGTGCAGGTGTATACGAGTAACGGGCTCGACGGCAGCATGACCGGCAAGCGCGGCGCCGTCTACGACCGGTACGCCGCCTTCACCCTCGAAGCGCAGCATTTCCCGGACGGACCCAACCAGCCGGCATTCCCCGGCACCCAACTGGCCGCGGGCGAGAAATACACCCAGACCACGGTCTATCGGTTCTTGCCCGCATGATGCCCTGCCCGGGCCGCCGGCGCCTCAGGCCGCGTTCGGCATGTTCGCCGTGTTCGCCGCAGCCGGCGGTTGCGCCGAAGCGGCGGTGGCCACCGGCGCCAGTACCGCCGAAAAGCGCCGCAGGCGCAGCGAGTTCGTCAGCACAAAGATACTCGAAACACTCATCGCCGCGGCCGCGATGGCCGGGTTGAGCAACCAGCCCGTCAGCGGGTAGAACACCCCGGCGGCGAGCGGGATCAATAAAACATTGTAGCCGTACGCCCAGCCGAAGTTGATGCGAATGGTCCGCATCGTGCGGCCGGCCAGCGCCAGCGCGTTGACCACGCCCGACAGATCGGCGCGCATGAGCACCACGTCGCCCGCTTCGATGGCGATATCCGTGCCCGAGCCAACCGCGATGCCGACATCGGCCTGCGTCAGTGCCGGCGCATCGTTGATGCCGTCGCCGACGAACGCCACGGTACGCGCGTCACCCTGCAGGCGCTTGATTTCGTCGGCCTTGGCCTGCGGCATCACGCCCGCCACCACACGATCGATGCCCAGCTCCGCCGCAATCGCCTGTGCGGTCGCCGCGTTGTCGCCGGTGAGCATGGCCACTTCAATACCCCGGTCATGCAGTGCGGCGATCATGTCGGCCGCCTCGCCGCGCGCCGGATCGGCCACGGCCACCAACGCGGCGAGTTCACCGTCGATCGCCACGTACAGCGGTGTACGCGCGGCCGCGGCCAGCGCATCGGCACGCTCGGTCAGGGGCGCATGATCGACGCCCAGGCTGTCCATGAAGCGCGCCGCCCCGACCTGGATTTCCCGGCCGTCGACCACGGCGGCCACGCCCTGGCCGGTGTGGGTCGTGAAATCCCGAGCCTCGGGCACAGCCAGGCCGCGGTCCGCGGCCGCTTTCACGATCGCCCCTCCGATCGGATGCTCGCTGACCGCTTCCACGGCGGCAATCTGCCGCAGCACGTCGTCGGTCTCGAAACCGGCGCAGGTCTCGAATTCGGTCAGCGACGGTGCGCCCTCGGTCAGCGTGCCGGTCTTGTCCAGCACGACGGTATCCACGCGCGCCAGCTGCTCCAGCGCCGTGCCGCGCCGAAACAGCACACCCATGGCCGCGCCGCGGCCGGTACCGACCATGATCGCGGTCGGCGTCGCCAGACCCATGGCGCAGGGACAGGCGATCAACAGCACCGACACCGCCGCGACGAAGGCCAGCGCCAGCGCCGGGCTCGGCCCGAAGACCAGCCAGCCGATGAACGTGGACACCGACACCGCCATCACGATGGGCACGAACACGCCGGCGATGCGGTCGGCCACGGCCTGGATCGCCGGTTTTTCGCCCTGCGCCTGTTCGACCATGCGGATGATGCCGGCCAGCACCGTATCGCCGCCGACGCCGGTCGCCTCGATTTCCAGCGTGCCGGCGCCGTTCACGGTGCCACCGATGACCTGCGCTTCGGTCTGCTTGGCGACCGGCACCGGCTCGCCCGAGATCATTGATTCGTCGACATAACTTTCGCCCGCGACGACACTGCCGTCGACCGGCACACGCTCGCCGGGGCGCACCGCAATACGGTCGCCCCGGACGAGTTCACCGACATCGATTTCCCGCCATTCGCCTTCGCGCTTCGCGCGCGCCGTCCTCGCCTGGAGCTTCATCAGGCCCTGGACCGCCTGCGAGGTGCGCCCGCGCGCCAGGGCTTCGAGATAGCGCCCGAGCAGAATCAGGGTGACGATCATGCCGGCGGCATCGAAATAGGTATGCGCGGCACCGGCCGGAAAAATCGTGGGCAGCGCAAACGCCACCAGCGAATAGAAATACGCGGCATTGGAGCCGATCAGCACCAGGCTGTTCATGCCGGGCGCCGCATGCTTGAGTTCGCCCCAGCCCAGTCGATAGAAACGCGAGCCCGCATAGAACTGCACCGGCGTCGCCAGCACCAACTCGATGATGGTCCAGGCGATCGGCGGCGCCAGCGCGTTCATCGCGGCGCCCACGCCGGGCAGCATGCGGGCCATGGCGATCACGAACAGCGGCACGGTGAACACCGCGGACAAAAGCAATGCGTGCTTGAGCTCGTCTGCCTCTGAATCTTCGTTTTCGGCGTCCCCAGCGTCCTGGTCGTCCAGCGCGACCGGCGTATAGCCCGCTTTCTCCACACAGGCGAACATCGCCGGCGGGTCGACCTGCCCGGGCAGATAACGCACCCGGGCCCGCTCGGTGGTGAGATTCACCGTGGCCTCGAGCACGCCGTCGAGCCGCGCCAGCTTCTTCTCCACCCGGGCCACACAGGCGCCGCAGGTCATGCCGTCGACACCGAACTCGATCTCTTCCGCCACCGGTGTGTAACCGGCGCTCTCGACCGCCCTAAACACGGCCGCGGGGGCGTTGGAGCCGGCCTCGAGCGTCACCTTCGCACGCTCGGTGGCAAGATTCACCGACGCCTCGGTAACACCCGACACCTTGCGGATTTTCTTCTCGACGCGGGCGACGCAAGCGCCGCACATCATGCCGTCGATGCCGAATTCCAGGGTTTGGTCGTGTTGGGCTTCGCTCATGCCGTACTCGGCTGTCGTTGAATCAGCGGTATTTCAGAACGTCCATCAATTCCGCGACGATGGCGTCCTCGTCGCCACGCTCATGGGCGGTGACCACGTGATGCTTGAGATGACCGCGCAGGATCAGATCGCCGGTCTTGGCGAGCGCGCCCTGCACTGCCTTGATCTGCTTGAGGGCATCCACGCAATAGACATCGTCGCGCTCGAGCATGCGCAACACGCCGTCGACGTGGCCGCGAATCGATCGCAGCCGGGCCGTGGCGTCCTCGCGCACGCCCGGCTCGATCGCCAGATGATTACAAGGCTGCTGGGTGGTATCGGCCATTACGCCATCGTGGCTTCGTAGCCTTCCTCGCGCACCGCGGCCAGCAACGCCTGCGTATCCGCGTCGCCCTCGACTTCGGCCACACCGGAATCCAGATCGACCTGCACCACGCGTTCCACGCCGTCGACCTCGGCCAACGCCTCGTTGACAGCCGCCACGCAATGCTGACAGCTCATGCCTTCAATCCTGAGTCGTGTCATAAGGGTTCTCCTTGGCTTGATCCACCCCTCCTGGGGTGGGGTATGCTCAATACAAAGCTTATGCCCGCTGCCGGGCATCGTCAAATCGTGCGACCGTGGCAACGGCGCCGCGATCCCGGCATTGAATCTGGGCTCGATTGGATAAGGATCAACCGCTTATGACACTCACTGCCCTGTCCTGGATCGTCATCGCGCTGGGAATCGTCACCGGCGCCGCCATCGCGATCGATTGTTATCAACGCCCGCAGCACATGAACGTCATGAACGTCACCTGGCCGATCACCGGCCTTTATTTCCCGGTCGTCGGCTGGTGGATTTACAAGGCGATGGGTCAACCCGACGGCATGCCGCGCGGCGGCGGCCACGCTCACGCGCATCACGATTCGCATCACGGTCACGGCCATGGCGACGATGGCGGCGGCGGTCATCATCACGCGCCCAAGCCCCATTGGCAGAGCGTCTTCGTTGGTGTAACCCACTGCGGCGGCGGCTGTACGCTGGGTGATTCGGTAGCCATTCCGGTCGTGGCGCTGACCGGCTTCACCGTGCTCGGCTCTACCCTGCTCGGGCATTTCACCGCCGAGTTCGTGGCCGCCTATCTGTTCGGCATCCTGTTCCAGTTCCTGCCGGCCATGAGCATGGGCGAGACCAACCCGGTCAAGGCGCTCGTCAACGCCGTCAAGGCCGATACGCTGTCATTGATCGCCTTCCAGATCGGCATGTACGGGTGGATGGCATGGGCCTCGCTCGTGCTTCTGCCACAAGAACCCGACGCCGGCTCGGCGGTGTTCTGGTTCATGATGCAGATCGCCATGGCCATCGGCTTTGCCACCGCCTATCCGGCCAACTGGTGGTTGATCGACCGCGGTATCAAGCACGGCATGTAGTGCCGAAGAACGCGTTAAATTCTGGTCACCGTGGGATGGTGGCCGGGCTGGCTTCCCACCGGGTAACGCACTATGTTTCGATCCCGCCATCGCGAACGCATACTGCCGCAGCTCGAGCATTCGCTTTTCAGTGGTCTGCTCGCGGTGCACTGGGGCAACGCGCGCTTCGACCGCCCCGCGCTCGACTTCAAGGCATTCGCCCGCGGGGTCGCCCTGCACGACTGGCACTATGGCCCGCTCGACAACCACCCGCTCGGCACTTACGGCGATGCCGAATGGCAGGCGATCGTCGAGCGTGGCGTGGCCACGCGCCACGACGACCCGATCACCGATGCCGTGGCCAAGCGGCATCTGCGCCGCCTGATCGGCACGCCGGAAACGCCGGCGGTTCAGGCGCTGGTCCAGCGGCTGGACGGGGCAATCGCGGAACGCCAGGGCGAAACCTCTTATTCGGACGCCGACTTCGAGTGGGCCGATCACATCACCCGGTTTTGCGATACGGTCGCCTTCGATCTGGGTTTCGAGCACCGCGGACCGCGCCACGTGCGCGTCCCGGCCCATCGCGACGCCCGCGACGAGACCGACGTCAGCTACGAGATCGCAGCCGACGGCGTGATCCGATTCGCGCCCTGGCCATTCGATCGTCCCGACTTCGGCATGCCGCTGACTGCCTACCAGGCGTCTGACTACCCGGACCGCTTGCAGCCGGTCGTGATCTTCGTGCAGTGCGTGCCAGGCGAACCGCCGGACGTATCGGCGTGAACGCGAATCCGGGCCCGGCGCCCGGCCACCGTCTCAAACCCGAATCGACAACCCGGCCGCGACCACCAGCAATAACGCCATCGCCCGATTGAACAGGCGGCGATGGCGACCCCGGCTGCCGATACCATAGCGCCCCGGCACACCCCAGGTGGCCAGACCGGCCATCGCCACGATCAGGAACACCAGAGCACGCAGACTCGCGCCGCCCGCATCGCCGGGCGCGAATACGCCGACCACGGCGAGCGCCATCATCCAGGCCTTGGGGCTGACCGGTTGCAGCCCGGCGCCGGTCAACAGGCCGGGCGCGACCTCGGGCGTGCGATCGGCTGCCACCGGCTCGCCGGCGCTGCGAAACAGCTGCCACGCCAGCCACCCAAGCCAGCCCATGCCGATCGCGGTCAGTACATGGTGAATAGCCGGATACGCGACAAGCGGCGCGGCCAGGCCCAGCCCGGCGGCCCAGACCATGCCGGCCACGCCCAGTGCCGCCCCCATCACCAGCGGCAGGGTCGCGCCCAGCCCGCGCCGCGCACTACTGGCCATCACCAGAATATTGGTCGGGCCCGGTGTGAATGAAGCGACGATGGCGAACAATGTGAAACCGATCATGAGGCCCGCGCCCGGCGCGGCCTCATCTGCCCCTGGCTTGTCGATGAACGCATGACTTCTCGACTCGAACGAAAACGTCCGGCGAGGATGCGCGCGGGCCGGGCTAGGCGTCTGGAATAGTCGTGCAGTGCCGGCGATACGCCGCGGGGCTCAGACGATAGGCGCGCTGGAACCAGCGCCCGAGATGCGATTGATCGGCGAAGCCGAGTGCGGCCGCGGTCTCGGCCGGGTCTTCGCCGGCCATCAAGCGACGGCGGGCGCGAACCAGCCGCAACTGAACGAGATACGCATGCGGCGGCATGCCATAAGCGGCCTTGAACACGCGCGTCGCGCGAAACCGGCTTACGCCGAGGGCATCGGCCAGATCGTCCAGGCCGATGTCGTCGGTTGCGTGCGCATGCAGATAATCCCGGGCCCGGACCGCCAGCGACGGCGGATCGTCGGCCCGCGCATCGGCCAGGCGCCAGTCAACGTGACGGCCCAGGGCCAGCAACAGGTCGTCGAGGGCGGCATGGCGCGCCATGCGCAAGTCGGCGTCGTGCAGCGCACCCACCGCCCGGCCGATGGCCGTCACCAGCCGGGCATCGCCGGCCAGCGTGGCATCGAACATGGGCTCGCCGGCCGATGGCGCGTCATCCATCAGCCGGCCCAGCCAGCATTCGAACCAGGCCGGTTCGATATACATCGTGCGATAGGTGAAGCCGCCGGCCTCCGGCGCATCGCCGTCGTGAATCTCGCCCGGGGTGAGCAGAAACGCCTGCCCCGGCGTACTCACATTGCGGCGGCCGCGGCAACGGAACTGTTGCACGCCGACCTCGGTCGCCCCCACGAGATACACGTCGTGCCAGTGCGGATCGTAGGCGTGGCCTTCGAAATGGGCGCGCAGCGTCTCGATGCCGGTCTCGGTATCGCGGCGCAGTTCGACCCAGTCGTTGGCGGTAGCGGACTTCAGCGACATCTCGGCACATGGTGTGGCATGGAAATCCAGGCCAAGCTAACCGGCCCCGGCCCAGCGGGCTAGAAGATTCGTGCAGAATTCGCTTGCAAGCCTGTGCCCATAGGGCGACGTGGCCTGCACTCAGGCCCGCCCTTCGAGGCGCTCGCCCGGGCCACAGGGCAGGACATTGAAGCTACCGGACACTCACCCGGATCGCAGGCAACCGCGCGAACGATGGCAAACTGTCGCCCATGACAAGCGTAAAGCAACGCCGGGTACAACCGACCTATCGGTATGGCCTCAATCCGTGCGGACCCGCGGCAACACGCGTGTACATGCCGCCGGATTCCGACCAACGCACGGCAAGGCATATAAAGCCTTCGCCTGGCCGGTTCGGCCTGGCGTGCGACGATGCCTGTCCGGGCCGGCGCCTGGCGGGCGGACATGCCGGCGGCGGACGCGCCTGCCGCCCTCCGCGCCCCGGTCATGTACACAACCGGGACGCCACCACCCGCCGGGCGCGCTGGCCCGAAATTTGCTGCGCATCTCCTGTTCCGACCGCCACTGCCGCGAGGCTGACGTGACCGATCTCCACAACGCCGACACCGAACTCGGCCCTCTTCGCCCCGGCCAATACGGCGACCGGGTCCTGGCCGTCGAGCCCGGAGGCATCGAACGCATCGCCGATACCGAACGGCACGGCCGCCCGCTGCAACTGTTCTGGACCTGGGCCTCGCCGAATCTGGAATTCGCCACCGCGTTTATCGGCGTGCTCGCGGTCGCGGTGTTCGGTCTTTCGTTCGGGTCGGCGATACTCGCGCTGGCGCTGGGCACCGGGCTGGGCGCCATCGCCCACGGTTTTCTCTCGGCTCGCGGGCCGCGTTACGGCGCCCCGCAAATGGTGCTGGGGCGCGCGGCCTTCGGCTACCGCGGCAACCTGCTGCCCGCCACGCTGATGGCGGTCACCGCCGGCATCGGCTGGTTCGCGGTCAACAGCGTGAGCGCGGCATTCGCGCTGAACGCCCTGACCGGTTTGTCCACCCTGGCCAGCCTGGTGGTGATCGTGGCCCTGCAAATCGCCATCGCATTCTTCGGCCACAATCTGGTGCAAACCTTTGAACGCTATGTCGTGCTGGCGCTGGGTCTGATCTTTGGCGTCGCCGCCGTCATCCTGTTTGCCAAGGCCCAGCCCGCGGCCCCGGGCCATCCCGTCCCCGGCGCGTTTTTGCTGACGATCGGCACGGCCTTCGGCTACAGCGCCGGCTGGAACCCCTATGCCGCCGACTACACCCGCTATCTACCGCGCGACACCAGCCCGCGCACGGTCGGGCTATTCGCCGGTAGCGGTCTGTTTGTCGCCTGCCTGGTCATGGAGGCCGCCGGCGCCGCCTCGGTCACCGCCGGCGGCACCTCGCTGAGCAATCCGGCGGGCGCCTTCACCAGCCAGCTGCCCCAGCCCGTGGCCGGACTGACACTGCTGGCGATCGCCGTCGGCGCGATCGCCGCCAATATACTGAACACCTATTCCGGCGCCATGGCCTTTTTGACCCTCGGCATTCGCCTGCCGCTGCGGCTGCGCCGGGCCGCCGTCGCCCTGGTTTTCGGCGCGCTCGGGTTTTTGCTGGCGTGGTCGGCGCTCGGCGACGCCGGCGACGAATACACCCAGTTTTTGCTGATCATCGCCTACTGGATCGGCCCCTGGCTGGGAGTGTTCTTCGCCGACCAGATCCTGCGCGGCGGCCAGGCCGTCGATGGCCTGCTCTACAACCGCCGCCATCGCGGTGCGGCCGGGGGGATCGCCATGGCCCTCGCCATGGCGATTTCCATCCTGCTGTTCTCCAACCAGGAACTGTTCACCGGCTGGGTCGTGCGACGCGTTCCTCAGATCGGCGACATCACCTTCCTGGCCGGCTTCATACTGGCCGCGGCCTCGTACACGCTCATGACACGCCGCGCACGCTATTAATCCGGCATCAAAACAGCTGACTTCATCCGCTGTTTTCAACGCCTTCAAAAATAAAAGCCGGCGCCTGTCCGTCTTTTATTTTCAAAGGCTTCGCGGCCGATGGCCGCGGCGAGCATGCGGTCGCATACGCGCGCTATCAACCCGAAAAATCATCTATTTCTGTGCCGGGTGAATAAGCGCTGGACACACTACGACGCCTTCAGCTTGAAGGTGACCGGCGGCCTGTTGTTCACTGAAACCTGTACCCGATACCGGCCCGGCGCCAGATGCACATTATTGCCGAAATGCATCGTGCTCCGGCCCTTGCCGGCAATCCACATCTGGGTGACCGGGAGCTTATGCCAATGCTCACCGTTCTGCTGTCGATAACGCATCGATACCTTGGCTTGCTCAACCGGCTGTCCATGCTTCGAGATGAATACCACCAGATGGTAATTCGGATGGGCCGGCCCGTTACGTCGCACCGGCGCGGCACCGGAACCGGTGACCATGGCACCGGCATGCGCGGGGTCATTGGCTTTGCTCGGCGCAACGAACGGCTCAGCGGGCAACAGATTCAGGTTGAGGGTGTAGGGTCCGGACTGGCGCGTCATCGAGTTGTGGTTGGACGCCGCGAGGGCCGTCGAGGCCGCCAGTAGACAGACGATCGCAATGATCGAGCGCGACACGAGGCTGACATTCGGTAGGGGCTGCATGGAGACTCTCCGTACGGTTTGTAAGCCAATCTACGCCCCGGGCCCGTCCGGCGACGCATTGAATGTTTGCGCGTCAGTCCACGGGCCCTTCGGCATGCGCCTCCGGGCACTGTAGCGGCGCGATCCGAGGCTCAGATTCTCCAACATTGCCATGACGAGGCAGAATGAATCGACGCCAAGCCGCAGGCACGACTCACCGCCGGAATAGCCGCCGATCGAGGCAGAGTCACCCATCGCGGCGCTGTCGGCAACGCGAAAGCCCTGAGCGAGGCCGGCCAACGTCTACCACTCGGCAAAACTGCCGTCGGCATGGCGCCAGATCGGGTTGCGCCAGCGGTGACCGACTTCCGCGCGTTCGCGGACGTAGTCCTCATTGATCTCCACCCCCAGGCCCGGCCCGTCCGGAATCGTCACGAAACCGTCCTCGTAGGCGAAGACTTCCGGATTGGTGATGTAGTCGAGGATGTCGTTGGACTGGTTGTAGTGAATGCCCAGCGACTGTTCCTGGATGAAGGCGTTGTAGCACACGGCATCGAGCTGCAGGTTGACCGCCAGCGCGATCGGGCCCAGCGGACAATGCAGCGCCAGCGCCACGTCGTAGGCCTCGGCCATGGCCGCGATCTTGCGCGTCTCCGTGATGCCGCCGGAATGCGAGGGATCGGGCTGGATGATGTCGACGTGCCCGCCCGCCAGGATCGGCTTGAAGTCCCAGCGCGAGAACAGCCGCTCGCCGAGCGCGATCGGCGTGCTGGTCAGCGCGGCCAGCTCGGGCAACGCCTCGTAATGCTCGGAGAGCACCGGCTCTTCGATGAACATCAGGTTGTATTGTTCGAGTTCGTGCATCAGCACCTTGGCCATGGGCTTGTGCACGCGGCCATGGAAATCCACACCGATGCCGAAGTGCGCGCCGACCGCGTCGCGAATCGCCGCCACGTTGTCCAGCACGCCATCGACCTTGGCGTGGGAGTCGATGAACTGCATCTCTTCCGAGGCATTCATCTTGATCGCGGAAAAGCCGAGTCCGGCGCGTTCCTTCGCCATGGCCGCGGTATCGCCCGGCCGGTCGCCGCCGATCCAGGAATAGACCTTGATCCGATCGCGCAGCTTGCCGCCCAGCAGTTCATGCACCGGCACGCCCAGCGCCTTGCCCTTGATATCCCAAAGGGCTTGATCGATACCGGCCAGCGCGCTCATGTGGATCGGCCCGCCGCGATAGAACCCGCCGCGATAAAGCACGGTCCAGTGGTCCTCGATCCGGCGCGGATCGGCGCCGATCAGGTAGTCGGAAAGTTCGTCGACCATCGCCGCCACGGCCGCCGCCCGCCCCTCGACCACCGGCTCGCCCCAGCCGACGATGCCCTCGTCGGTGGAGATCTTGAGAAAACACCAGCGCGGCGGGACGAGAAAGGTTTCGAGTTTCGTGATTTTCATAGGCTTCCTGTCGGCCCTTAAATCATTGCCAGGACCGCTTGCGGACAATCTTGATTTTTCAGCGTGAGATTCGCGCCCACGCGGCAGCGAATGCACGAGCGTTGGCGGCGACGGTGTCGGCATCCATGCCCGCCTTGTACAAAGCCGAGCCCAGGCCGAAGCCGGTCGCCCCGGCCGTCACGAACGCCTGCATGTTGTCGGGGTCGATGCCGCCGACCGGCATCAACGGCACCTCCGCCGGCACCACCGCCCGCCAGGCCTTGACCACGTTCGGGCCGATCGCCTCGGCCGGGAACAGTTTCAGGGCATGCGCGCCGGCGTCGAGCGCGGCGAAGCCCTCGGTCGGCGTGGCCACGCCGGGTGCGCTGGCCAGCCCGGTGCGCACCGTGGCCTCGATCACGCTTGTCTTGGCATTGGGCGAAACAATGATGCGCCCGCCCGCGTCCCGCACCTGGCCGACCTGCTCGGGCTGCAGCACCGTGCCGGCCCCCACCAGCGCGGCCGCGCCCAGTTTCGTCGATAGCCTTTCGATACTGATCAACGGCTCGGGCGAGTTGAGCGGAATCTCGATCACGCGGAAGCCGGCGTCGAACAGCGCCTGGCCCACCGCCTCGATCTCGCTCGGCTTCACGCCGCGCAGAATCGCGATCAGCGGCAGGTCTTTAAGATAATCGTTGAGCATGAGGGCGCCTCCGGCGCATGGAAATCGAATCAGGTGGTCACCAGCCCGGCGGCCGCGGCGATACGCCACAACCCCAGGCGAGCGGCATCCGGGATCTCGGCGACATCGTCGACATCGAACCGTGCCAGCGCGCGGCGATAGCGGGCACACAATGCCGCGTCGCCGATCAGGCGCAGCGGCGGCACGCCGTCGAGACCGACGATCGCACTCCGCAGTTCATCGCCGATCAACAGGCCCGACAGGTAATCGGGCGTGGCGTCGGCTGTGATCTCGCCGGCCAGCATCCGGCTACGGGTGGAAAACAGCGCGGCGGCAAGGCCGGCGTGCCCCGTCGCGCGCGCCGTGTCCACGCCCAGATCGAACGCGACGGCATCAAAACCGGTCTCGCGCTCGCCCGCCGGCTTGCCGAGGATGGAGTGCCGACGCAGGACCGCGAACAACTCGCCGGTCATGTAGGTGGTGAAAGCCGCGAGCCGATGATCGGCGATATGCACCCACTTGCAATGAGTGCCCGGCAACACCAGCAGGCCGCGCCCGGCCAGCTCGGGGGCCACGGCCAGCGCACCCAGCACCTGGGTTTCCTCGCCGCGCATGACGTCGGGCAAGGCGCGCCCGCCGGGCGGCTGCATCACACCGGGCACCACATGCAGCGCCACCGGGTCGGCGTCGATCCGTAGCAGCCGGTCGGCCAGCCCGGCAAGCTCGGCCGGGCAATCGACATAAGCCGCCTCGGCCCAGCCGCCGCGGCTGCCGATCATGCCGCAGGCCAGCGCCGGCAGCTCGCCGTGCGCGGCGACCCAGTCGCCAATGAGCTCGCGGTAGACGCCGGCGAAATCGCCGTTGTCGACCTGCATGATGCCGCGGCGCGCCGTGCGCGCGTCGATCACTTCGCCATCGTCGCCAAGCAGCCAGGCGCGCAGCGACGAGGTGCCCCAATCGAGCGCGACAAGACGCGCCGTATTCGCGGATTTGTCGTCCATACGCGTTAGTTTACCCAGCATACTCGCTCGCCGCGATCCGGATGCCCCGAATGCGGGCGACAGGCAGGCGTCAGTTCATGCGCGGTCGGCGGCATGGTACCCGCTCCAGCGTGTCAGCATGCGCGCCAGGAACGGCCCGGTGAGCATGACGGCGAAGAACCGCGCCAGCTGCATGGCCATGATGTAGGCGACGTCCACATGTGTGGAACTGGCGATGATCGCCACCGTATCGGCGCCGCCCGGGCTGGTGGCCAGATAAGCGGTCAGCGGTGCCACGCCGGCGAACACGACCAGTAACACGGCGATCCCGCCGCAGACCAGAACCAGGATCAGGATCGACGCGATCACCGCCGGCAGGGCGCGCACCGCGTGCGACAGCGTCGATCGGGTGAAGCGCATGCCGATGCCCCAGCCCACGAAGGCGAAGCTCACCGCCAGCAGGGGCAAGGGCAGTTCGAGTTTCAGCCCCAATAGATCCTGGGCGAGCGCGGCGATCACGATGGCGGCCAGCAACGGCCCGGCCGGCGTACGCAGCAAACGGGCGACGACGAACCCGACAGCCACAACCAGCAACGTCCCGCCCTGCCCCGCCACACTCGACGGCCACCATGACCCGGCGCCGCCGCCGTCGGCCGATGGCGCGAGCACCGCCGCCAGAATCGAGGCCGCGGACGCCACGATCACCACCCGCGTGTACTGCATGAACGCCACCAGTCGCGCGTCGGCGCCGTAGGCCGAAGACATCAGCGTCATCGCCACCGCGGCGCCGGGCGACACACCCCAGATCGCGGTCGGCCCGGGCAGGACCTGCCACTTGGTGAGCAGCCACCCGATGATCAGGCTCACGGCGATGACCGAGAACACACCGCCCAGAAAAACCGGCCACTGGGCGCCGATTTCGGTGAGAATCGGCAGCGTGATGGTGCGCGCGATCAGGCAGCCGATCACCGCCTGGGACAGCTGAAACGGCACGCGCGGCACAGCGACCGCGCCACCGGCGACCGAAAGCGCGATCGCCGCGATCATCGGGCCCAGCAGGAAGCCCGCCGGCAAGCCGCACCAGCGCAGCGCGACCCCGAGCACGAGCGACACCCCGATCAGCAATATCCAGCGCCCTGGCGCCGGCCCATGGCGCATGCGTTGTATTGCCCCGCTCACGAACAGGCCGCGCCGCCGCATCGCGCCGACGCGGGTGGGCGGCACGAGTTGCATCGTGAGTCGAGCACGGCATCGGACATGGGCGGCGCACGTAAAACGCGTGGTGAGCGCGCAGATAGTGCGCGTCATTGGGCTATACAGCAATTCCGGGCCGTTCCGCGCGCAAGCAAGCATCAGCCCGGAGCCGTCGCTTTTCGCACAAAAACCGACGCTTCACGCAGATCGCGCGCGGCGCCTGGAGATCATACTCCGGCCACGATCCACCGACCGAGGCCTGCATGAACACCCAGGTGATTCTGACCTGTGCGGTTACCGGCGCCGGCGACACACGCGGCAAGAACCCGAACGTGCCGGTCACCCCGGCCGAAATCGCGACCGCCTGCATCGAGGCCGCCGAAGCCGGGGCCTCGATCGCGCATGTGCATGTCCGCGATCCGGAGACCGGCGCGCACAGCCATAAACGTGAATATTTCCGCGAAATCGCCGATCGCGTGCGCGATTCGGCCACCGACGTCGTGCTCAACTTCACCGCCGGCGGAGGCGGCGATCTGTTCCCGGAACTGACCGGCGCCGAAGGCGAGGACCGCCAGATTCGCGCCGCCGCCGGTTCCGACCTGCAGAGCCCGTCCGAACGTCATGCGCCGATCGGCGAGATGCTGCCCGAAATCTGCACGCTGGACTGCGGCAGCCTCAACTTCGGCGACATGGTGTACCTCAACTCGGCCGACTGGCTGCGCGAGCATGCCGCGCTGGTCCAGGCCGCCGGCGTAAAACCGGAGCTGGAATGCTTCGATCTCGGCCATGTCTGGTTCGCCCGCCGGCTGATCGACGAAGGCCTGATCGACGGCGACCCATTGTTCCAGCTCTGTCTCGGCATTCCCTGGGGTGCGGAAGCCGATCCGCAGACCGTGCTTGCCATGCGCGACAAACTGCCGGCGAACGCCCACTGGGCCGCCTTCGGCATCGGCCGCATGCAGATGCCCATGGTCGCCCAGGCCATGATCGCCGGCGGCCACTGCCGCGTGGGCCTGGAGGACAATCTGTATCTGTCGAAGGGTGTGAAGGCCGACAACGCCGGGCTCGTCGACAAGGCGCGCGCGATCATCGAAGCCCTGGGCGGCGACGTCATGAGCCCGCAGGACACGCGCAATCGTCTGGCCCTGCGCGGCGCGAACACCGGGAGCGCGGCATGAACGAATCAACCGAGAAACAGGCTATCGTGCCCAGGCACGTCGCCATCGTTGGCACCGGTGTCATCGGCTGCGGCTGGGCCGTGCGCGCGCTGGCCGCCGGGGCCGAGGTCGTGGCCTACGACACCGACGTCGAGACCGCGCGCCGCCGGCTGGCCCGGACCCTCGACATCGCCTGGCCATCGCTGGAAAAGCGCGGCCTGGCGGCCCACGCCGATCGCGGCAACTGGCGCGTGACCGACGATCTCGATGCCGCGGTCGCGGATGCCGATCTGGTGCAGGAAAACGTGCCGGAGCGGCTCGAACTCAAGCAGACCGTGCTATCGCACATCGACGGCGCCACGCCGCTGGATACG
The DNA here is from genome assembly GCF_052044135.1 of Salinisphaera sp. RV14. Lineage (NCBI taxonomy): Bacteria > Pseudomonadati > Pseudomonadota > Gammaproteobacteria > Salinisphaerales > Salinisphaeraceae > Salinisphaera > Salinisphaera sp. RV14. Next base: position 27,350 of record NZ_JBQDYF010000025.1, on the reverse strand, counting down.
CTGATCGGCTCGTCCACCTCCGGTATCAAGCCAACCCCACTCGCCGCCGGCTGCGGTCATGCCCCGGAACGCGTCTTCGTCGCCCACCCGTTCAACCCGGTCTATCTGTTGCCGCTGGTGGAAATCGTGGGCGGCGAACGGACCGCGCCCGACATGATCCAGACCGCGCAGGCGATGTATCGCGGCCTGGGCATGCGCCCGCTGGTCGTACGCCGCGAGATCGAGGGCCATATCGCCGACCGGCTGATGGAAGCGCTCTGGCGCGAGGCGTTGCACCTGGTCAACGACGGCGTCGCGACCACGGAAGAAATCGATGCCGCCGTGGTCTATGGCGCCGGCCTGCGCTGGTCGCTGATGGGTACCTTCCTCACCTTCCATCTGGCCGGCGGCGAACAGGGCATGCGGCACATGCTCGAACAATTCGGCCCGGCCCTGAAGCTGCCCTGGACCAGACTGGAAGCCCCGGAGCTGACCGACAAACTGATCGATCGCGTGGTCGCGGGCTGCGAGCATCAGGCCGGCGGCCGCTCGGTCGCCCGGCTCGAGCATCGGCGCGACGCGTTCCTGACCGACCTGCTCGCCCTGGTCGAGAAATACTGGCCGGAATCCGAAGGCCTGCCCGGGCGCATCTAGGTTGGGAGACCGCTTCTTTTCTATGCCGCGGATTACGCCGATTGCTGCCGGCGGCGTCGATATTTCCGGACGGGTACTTGATGCTCGTCGACTATCGGCAATGTTCGCCGCCGGCATCCGACCCGAATAATCCGAGTATTGTTCGGCGAAACCCGTCTAATCTGCGGCTCGCACGCCGGCCTCCGTCTTTCGAAACACCAAGCCATGGATCACGTCATTCTCGAAACCTGCGTCGCCCCGGAATGGGTGGATTACAACGGCCACATGAACGATGCCGAGTACGCCCGCGTATTCTCGCTCGCGGTGGACGCGTTCTGGGAAGCGATCGGCCTGACCGAGGCCGCGCGCGATGCCACCGGCGTGACCACATTCACGCTGGAGTCGCATGTCTGTTTTCTCGCCGAATGCGTAGCCGCCGAACCGCTCACCGTGAAACTTGCCGTGCTCGACCGCGACGCCAAGCGGTTTCATCTATTCCTCGCCCTTCATCGTGGTGACGGTCACCTGGCCGCCACCAGCGAACAGATGCTCATGGCCATCGACCGGGCCACGCACCGTGGCACGGCATTCCCCGATCACGTCGCGTGGGCGGCCGATGGCTACGGCCAGCGGGCGCATGGGCAATGGCCCGAGCAGGCAGGGCGGACGATCGGAATTCGGCGCAGGTAACACCCCGATCATGCCGGTGATGCGTACCCCTCACGGGGCGGCCCGGTACCCATTACCCAAGCCGACATCGGCAGCGCGAGTCCCCGAGCCGGCCATACCGACACGGCATGGGCCAACGCCAACCCAACAGCCGCGCCGGTCAGCCCGTTGTCGGCTTACGGCCTACGGCCCAAGCCGACCTACTTCAACTGCGCCCGGGCAAACCCCAATACAGTCCGGGCCCGGAATGTGCGGGCGTCGGGCGCCCGGATGCCGCGCCGTTGACACAGCGAGGCAGACACGCTGCACGAATCCGCCGCGCTCACCACCCCTGCGCCCCCCGCCGCAACCATTCATGCACGAAGGTCAACTTGCGATTGACCGGCGCCGAGAGCATGAACGGATACAGATCCGGCAATCCCATGGAGCGGTTGACGTGGTTCACGCTCATCGCGAGCGCCGCGCCGACGTGGATCAGCCGCGCGGTGTCGGTTTCGGCATAGGGGTTCCAGTTCGGCGCCGGCAGATACGGCGACCCCAGTCCGGCGGCGATGAAGCTGTCGGTGATGTCGGTCAGATGGAGCAGGTGCGACGTCGTCTCGGCCCAGTCCTCGTGCGGATGCGCCGAGGCATAACTCGAAATGAACCGCTCGCCCCAGTCGACCGGCGGGCCGTGGTTGTAATGCCGGCCGAGCGCCTCGGTGTAATCCGCGCGTTCGTCGCCGAACATGTCGCGAAACGCGTCGATAAAATCGGCACGCAGCGCCAGTCGCCACCAGAGCATGTGCGCGATTTCGTGGCGCATATGGCCGATCATGGTGCGATACGGTTCGCCCAGGGCCTGACGGCGCTTCGTGCGCACGACCGGATCGGCCTCGGAGACGCTGATGGTGACCACGCCCTGGCCATGGCCCATCGGCGCCGGCTGGTCGTTGGCGTCGGCCAGCATATGAAAAGTCGGCCGTGTGCCCGGGTCCTCCGGCCGAAACCACTGCCAGCGGCCGAGATTATCCAGTACCCAGCGCTTGGCGAGTTCGGTTTCGGCCCAGTCCGGGATGGCGTTAGCCAACGATGGATCGGGCGCGAGTGCGGTCATGGCACAGGCGCGGCAGAAGGCGCCGTGCTCCGGCGCGATCCAGTTGCAGCCAATGCGCTCGCGATTGGCACAGAACGGCGGGGCCGGGATGAACGCCCGCGCCTGCGGATCGTAGGCCACCGGCGTGCCCTGGGCGGTCGTGAGGTTGTCGAACCAGAGTGGCCCCGGGCCGACGGGATTATCGAAAACATGCATAGGCGAGCACTTGCGGAAGACGAGGATCCGATGGACCGTAACGACACCAATGTACGCGCTTCGGGGCCAATCCACGGGCCCGGGCCGGCACGGGGCGTGCCTGTGCGGTGTGTTGCGCGGCGCCGGCGGCCCGGTTTCATACGCGATCCCGCCATCCTCGCCGGCCGATCGCCGCCTGGGGCCCGGACGCCAACCCGGTAACAGCGCGGACCGGCGCTCGAGCGGGCGCGCCCCGCCGGCTATCCGGTCTGCCGTCGATATCGCCACACCGAGGGCGAAACGCCGAATTGCTGTCGGAATGCTCTCGAGAACGTGGTCGTCGATGCAAAGCCGGAGGCCGCCGCGATTTCGGTCATCGAGCGGTCGGTTTCCTCGATCAGCGTGGCCGCATGGTCCAGGCGCAGGCGTCGATACCAGGCGCCGGGCGTGGCCTGCAGTTCGGCCTCGAACAGGCGTTGCAACTGACGCGGCGAACGGGCGGTACGCCGGGCGATGACCGCCAGCGGCAATGGCGTTTCGAGATGATTTTCCATCAGCGCCACCGCCTGGACCAACGGCGGACTGTGAATACCGAGGCGCTTGACGATGGATTGACGCTGCCGGGCGTCGGGGTCGCGGGCGCGATCGTGGATGAGCTGCTCGGCGACAGCCCGGGCCAGTACCGGGCCATGGTCGGCCGCGATTCCGGCCAGCGCCATGTCCGTGGCGGCCATGCCGCCGGCACAGGAAAACCGGCGTGGGCCGATTTCGTACAGCGACTCCACCGCCGCCACCAGCGGAAACCGCTCGCGAAAAGCCGGCAGGCTCTCCCAGTGCAGCGTCACGCGGTGGCCGTCGAGCAACCCGGCCGCGGCCAGCGCGAAACAACCGGTGTCGATCCCGCCAAGTATCGCGCCCGCCGCGTCACAGCGGCGCAGCCAGCGCGCCAGGGCGCGGCTGGGCACGCCGGTTTCAAGAAAACCGCTGCAGATCGCCAACCGGGCCGGCATCGCAGCCCGGTCGATGCCGGCATCGGGCAGCACACGCATGCCGTTCGACGCGGCCACGGCCCCACCCGACTCGCTCAGCAGCCGCCAGGCATACAAATCCGCACCGGCCAGACGATTGGCAATACGAAACGGCTCCGTGGCCGCCACGAACGCCATCATCGAAAAGCCGTCGATCAACAGATAGCTGGTCTTGGCAGGCGTGGCCGCCGAGTTCATGCGCGCTTCAAAGCCCTCGGCGAGGCTCGCCGCTATCGTCGCGCATCACTCTACTGGCCATGGCCGCTTGCCGGTATCGCATGCCCCGGGCCATCGAGGTTCGGTATCAACGGCGTGCGCGCGGCGGCGGCCCCGTTGTCGTCGACCGGCACATAGCCGCCCCCGGCATATTGCATGCGCTGGCCATGCGAGCCCCCGGCGTCGCCCACCGTGGTGACCCACAGATCGTGCCAGCCGTGATGGCGTTGATCGAGTTCGTAAACCGGCGCGCGGGCCGTGGGAATACGCGAGACCGCTTGGTAGCGATCGCCGTCGCGCGCGAGGACGTACAGATCGCAACCCTGCGCGCAGCCCGAGGGACCGGTGACATAAACCACCGCCTCGCGCTTGCCGTCGCCGTTGAGGTCGACGAACCGAGCGTGGTAGCGCAACGGGTGCACGCTGCTGTCGGCATAAATCGTGGCCAGTGCCTCGGTCAGACGCTGCCGGTCATCGGCGTTGCGAGCGGCCGGTGTAGCCTTGAAGGCAGCGGCCTGCCTGGCCCGCTTGTGGTGCCCGTCGCCGCTGTTCGAGAGCGCCGCACAGCCCGACAGCAGCGCGCTGGCGACGACGAGGTCGGCCACGGCATACATCGCGACTGCTCTCATGCTGCGAACCCGCCGCATGGTCAACCGACGGTAACGGTGTGGTCGTCCCCGGCGATCAGGGGCAGATCGTAGTCGGTCGCCTCGGACACCGTCACCGTATAGGTGCCGGGCCCGTGTTCGGCGGCGTACGCCTTGGCCGCCAGGTCCGCCGCATCCTCGGCACTGGCGGCTTCCACGATTGTCTCATCGCCGCCCAGTTCGCAGATATAGCGCAGCACCATCGGTTCTTCCATCACGCACTCCATCGGATTGAACCACCGCCGGACCGGAAAAGGCCACCCGATTCCCGGCCCTGCATGGCAGTATGCGGATTCCTGCCCCGAACTAAAGACACGAATGACGCGCCCCACCGCTGCCGACCTGGTTGCCGCCCGCCAGCGCATCGCCGAACACATCCATCGCACCCCGGTACTGACCTGCCGCACGCTCGACCGGGCCGCTGGCGCGGCGCTGTTCTTCAAATGCGAGAACTTCCAGAAAACCGGCGCGTTCAAGGCACGCGGGGCAACCAACGCGGTGTTCTCGCTGGGCCCCGAACAGGCCGCGCGCGGGGTCGCCACCCACTCCAGCGGCAACCACGGCCAGGCCCTGGCCCGCGCTGCGGCCGCGCGCGGCATCGCCGCCACCGTGGTCATGCCGAAAACCGCGCCGAAGCCCAAGATCGACGCGGTCCGCGGCTACGGCGCCGACGTCATCTTCTGCGCACCGACCAACGCCGCGCGCCAGGCCGCGCTCGATGCGTTCGTCGGCCAAACCGGCGCCGAGTTCATCGCCCCGTATGACGATGCGCGCGTCATCGCCGGACAGGCCAGCTGCGCCGCCGAACTCATCGAGGAGGTCCCCGATCTGGACGCGGTGATCGCGCCGGTGGGCGGCGGCGGCCTGCTCAGCGGCACCGCGCTCACCGTCGCCGCCCACGCGCCGCATATCGCGGTCCACGGCGGCGAACCGGCCGCGGCCGACGACGCCGCCCGTTCGCTGGAGAGCGGCGAGCGCTGCGGCAATGACGCGCCGGACACCGTCGCCGACGGCCTCAAGGCCTCACTCGGCGCCATCACCTGGCCAATCGTGCGCGACCATGTCGCCGCCATCACGCGTGTTTCGGAAGACGAGATCATCGCCGCCATGCGGCTGATCTGGCAGCGCATGAAGATCATCGTCGAGCCGTCCTGCGCCGTGGCACTCGCCGCCGTTCTCGCCGCGCCCGAGCAGTTCGAAAACCGGCGCGTCGGCGTGATTCTCACCGGCGGCAACGTCGATATCGATCGCCTGCCCTGGTAGGGCGTCGCACGGCCACCCGCGGCGGCACGTGCAAGCCACTTGTAGGCGGTCTCGCGACTGATACCAAAGCGTCGGGCCAATGCCGATACGCTGATGCCCTGGCTTTGCGCCAGCGCTACGAACGCGGTACGTGAGGTCATCGATGTGGTTTCCTTCCAGGGCATGATGTGGCACCTCGATACGCCAACGATCAGCGTCGAGGTGTAACCCATGTCCTGGCACATCTGTTACCTATGTCTCCGGTCTATACAAGCAAGCAGAAGAAGGGACTCGCGCATCAGTGCGAAACCGGAGTCCGAAGCGCCTCGCGATTCGAACCGATCAACCCCGCGCGAACAGCGGCTGGCTCAAAATTGCTACACCCCGGCCTACTCTCACCAGGCACCATGCATCCTCGATACCGCCCCAAACCGATTGGGTGCATCGCCCGCAGCCGCTAAGATGCAGCGATCGCCAACGCCCTGCCCCGAACTGTTGCCTTGAGTTCCTTTCGCTTCATCCACACCGCCGATATTCATCTCGACAGCCCCATGCGCGGCCTGTCGGACGACGTGCCCGGCGTGGCGGCGCAACTGCGGCTGGCCACCCGCGAAGCGCTCACCGCGCTGGTCGACGCGGCCATCGAGCGGGCGGTAGATTTCGTCGTCATCGCCGGCGATGTCTACGACGGCGACTGGCGCGATTACCAGACCGGCGTGTTCTTCGTGCGCCAGATGCATCGCCTGAACAAAGCGGCGATCCCGGTTTATCTGATCCACGGCAACCACGACGCCCAGAACCAGATGACGCGCAGTCTCTCGCTGCCGAACAACGTGCATGTTTTCTCGCACGAGCACGCCGAAACCCGTGCCATCGACGAACGGGGCATCGCGCTGCACGGCATGAGCTATGCCCGCCAGAAGACCACCGACAATCTGGTGCCCGGCTACCCGGCACCCACGCCCGGCGCCTTCAACATCGGGCTGCTACACACCGGACTCGGCGGCCTGGGCGGGCACGAGAACTATGCCCCATGTGGACTCGACGAGTTGACCGCCAAGGGCTACGACTACTGGGCGCTCGGCCATGTGCACGGCGCCGAAGTGCTGGCCAAGCATCCGCACGTGGTGTTTTCCGGCAACCTCCAGGGCCGCTCGATCCGCGAGACCGGCGCCAAGAGCGCGTTCGAGGTGATCGTGGAGGACGGTCGGGTGGCGGCGCTGCACCCGATCTACTGCGATGTCGCGCGCTGGCAGCACGCCGAGGTCGATGTCTCGAACGCCGACGATTTCAACCACGTGACGGCCGCCATGCGCGCTGCCATCGAAACTGGCGTCGAGGCGGCCGACGGCCGGCTGCTGGCTATCCGCCTGCGCCTGACCGGAACCACCGTCCTGCACGATCGCCTGGTCGCCGCCGCCGAACAACTGCTTGCCGAAGCCCGGGCGGCCGCAGCCGGGCTGGGCGGCACACCGGTGTATGTAGAAAAGATCCGACTGGCTACGGCGCCAGAGCTCGATGCCGCCAGCCGTCGCGCACGCCAGGACGCACTCGGCGAGCTGCAGCGACTGCTGGACGACGCCCGTAACGACGCCGATATTCGCGAGATGATCGAAAAAGACGTGCGCAAGCTGGCCGAACGCCTGCCGCACGAAATCCGGACCGACGCCGATGACGCCCTGTTGCGCGCCGCAATCGACGGCGATACGGCCGCGCTCATCGACGGCGCGGGCAATTATCTGTTGTCGCGGCTGGCCGCCGACGAGGGCGCCTCGTGAGATTCGCTGCGCTGAACCTGCTCGCCTACGGCCACTTCACCGAGCGACGGCTCGTCTTTACGCCGGGCGCAATCGATCTGCATATCGTGTTCGGCGCCAACGAGGCCGGCAAATCGACCGCACGCAGCGCGGTCGGCGATTTTCTGTTCGGTTTCCCCCCGCAGACGCCACTGAATTTCCTGCACGCCTACAACGCGCTGCGCATCGGCGCGCGCCTCGAGGCGGCCGGCGCCGAAATCGAGGCGGTGCGCAAGAAAGGCCGCAAGAACACCCTGCTCGACGCCGCCGGCGAAGCCGCGGCCCGGCTGGAGGCCGATCTGGAACGCGGGCTTGCCGGCGCCGACCGGGCGTTTTTCACCCGCATGTTCAGCCTCGACCACGCCGGCCTGCGCGAAGGCGGCAAAAACCTCGCGGCAGCCGACGCCAATGCCGACACCGCCCTGCTTTCGGCCGGCTCCGGCCTGGCCGACGTGCTCGCCGAACGCGAGGCCCTGGGCGCCGAAGCCGACGCGCTGTGGTCGCCGAATGCCTCGCAGAACCGACGCTACTATCAGGCCGAAGCCCGGCTGAAGACCGCCGAGGCCGATATCCGCGAGCACGAGGTCACGGTCGGCGACTGGCGCAGCAAACGCGAAGCCTTCGAGACCGCCGAAGCCCGCTACCAGGCATTGGCCGAACAGCGCCGCGGGCTGCGCCATCAATGGCAACAACTCGAACGCATCCGGCGCGTGGCCGCCCCGGCCCGTCGTTATCGCGAAATCGAGGCCGAGCTGGCCGGTCTCGGCGAAACACCTGCCCTGCACGCCGAAGCACGCGCGACCTTCGAGCGGGCCAAACACACGATCGAATCGGCCGATGCCGCGATCGCATCCATCGAAGACCAGATCGAGCACATCGATGCCGAAATCGCCCCCCTCAGCGACGACCCGGCGCTGCGCGAAGCCGGCGAGGCGATCGAACGTCTGGCCGAACAGCGCGGCCGGATCGCCGCCGATCGCGAGCGCCGCGCCGAGATCGAGCGCGAACAGGCACATTTAACCGACGCCCTGGCGCACGCACAGCGAGAACTCGGCTGGCCCGATGAAACGAGAGAATGGCCGACCGCCGCCGCCCTCGCCCGGGCCCGGCGTCTGGCAGCCGCCGAGGCGACGCACCGCCAGAGCCTCGACCACGCCACCGACAATCTCAACACCGCCCGCGAAGCCGAGGCCCGGCTGGCCGCCGACGCCGACGCGCTGGGCGGCGCGGCCGACACCACCGCGCTCGAAGCATGGCTGGCCGCCTGCACCCGCGAAGGCGATCTCGAATCCGAACAGCGCAACAGCCAGGTCGACGTGGATCGGCTGGCGCGCGAGTTGGCCCGCCGGCTGGCCGCCATGCAGCCGGCCGTGGCGGATATCGAGACCCTTGCCGCGCTGGACGTGCCCGCCCGCGACCGCATTGACGAGTTCGAAGCCGCCATCGACGGCGCCCGCGAAGCCCGCCAACAACACCAGGCGCGCGTCGACGAACTCAGCGACGAAGTCGAACGCGCGCGCGATGCCCTGGCCCGTCGCCGCGCCGACCAACCCCTGCCGAGCGCCGAAAGCCTCGCCGCGACGCGCGAAAAACGCGATGCCTGTTGGCAGCTCGTGCGGCGTCGGTATGTGGAACAGCGCGAGCGCGATCTGTTCGACCAAGCCGACGCACCCAGGCTGGACGCCGCCGCCGAAAAGAACCCGGTCGAGGCCTTCGAGCGCACGACACGCCAGGCCGACGCGCTGGCCGATGCCCGCTTCGATCATGCCGCAGCGATTACGCAGGACGCAGAGCGCCAGCGCCATGTGGCCGAGCGCGAACAGGCCCTGGAACAAGCCATCGCCCGGCGCGACGCGGCCCGCACGCGGCTCGACGGCCTGCTGACCGAATGGACCGCGCTGTGGGCAGCCGCCGATCTCGAACCGGCCAGCCCGGCGGCGATGCGCGACTGGCTCGCCCATCGCGACGCCGCGCTGACCGCCCGCGCGAATCACATCGACGCCGAGGCCGCCCGCGACGAGCTGGCCAACCGTATCGCCGCACATCGCGACCAGGTACAGCCGTATCTGGTGACCCTCGGCGTGGACGAAAGCCACATCGCCGACGCCTCGCTCGCGATGCTGATCGAACACGCCCGGCGGCTGATCGAGCGCGCGCATCGCCAGCGCGACGAACGCCAGCGGCTCGGTCGCGAACGCCGCGAACAGGCACGCCGTATGGAAGCGCTCGAGGCGATCCGCGAGCAGGCCGCGACCGAGCTGGCCGACTGGCAGCGCGCGTGGCGGGCCGCGCTCGACGAACTGGGGCTCGACACATCGCTCGATGCCCAGGCCGGCCAGGCGGTGCTCGACGTCATCGAAACCGGCCGTGAACAGGCCCGGCAGGCGCGAGAGCTGGCGGCCGAACAGCAGGACCTCAACGAACGCCGGTCGCGTTTCGAGGCCGAACTCGCCCGTATTCTCGACGCCACCGGCCGCAGCGCCGTCGACGACGAACCGGGCGAGGCGACCGTGCAGCGGCTGACCGCCGCCCTGCGCGACATCCGCTCGCAACACGCACGCCTGCAGACGCGCGAAGCCGATCTGGCCGCCCATCGCGAGCGCATCGCCCAGCACGAACAGACCCGCGCCGACGCCGAACGCCGGCTCCACGGCTTGTGCCGGCAGGCCGGCGTGGCCGATCCCGATGCGCTCGAGGCCATCATCGCGCGCGCCGAACGGCGCCAGGCGCTGGCCGCCGAACACGCCGCCATCGCCGAAACACTGGCCGAGCAAGGCGACGGCCAGTCGATCGACGATCTCATCGCCGCGGTCGAGGCGAGCGATCTCGACACCCTGCGCGAACAGATCGACGCCCTGTCCGAGCAGATCGAGCATCTGGACGCCGACCTCGGCCCGGCGCGCGACGCCCGCAACGAAGCCAAGTCCGCGTTCGATGCCATCGGCGGCGATGATCGCGCGGTGACCGCCGCCGCCGAACGCCAGACCGCACTGGCCGACATGCAGGACGCCGCCGAGCGCTACCTGCGCGTGGGCACCGCCGCGCTGCTGCTCAAATGGGCCGGCCAGCGCTACGCCATGGACAAGCAGCGCCCGCTGATCGAGCGCGGCTCCGCACTCATGAACCACCTCACCGGTGGCTCCTTCGAACGGCTCGCCGGCGAATTCGACGACCGCGACGAGCTGCAGATCGTCGGCGTACGCCCCGACGGCGCGCGCGTCGCCCCACCCGGGATGAGCGAGGGCACCCGCGACCAAATCTATCTGGCGCTGCGCATTGCCGCGATCGAGGATTATCTCGAACGCGCCACGCCGCTGCCCGTGGTCGCCGACGACCTGTTCATCAACTTCGACGACGACCGTGCCATGGCCGGGCTCGACGTGCTGGCCGGCCTGGCCGAAAAAACCCAGGTATTGTTCTTCACCCACCACCAGCATCTGCGCGACATGGCCGGCGAACGACTCGGCACGCGGGTAACAACCCATGACCTGTGAACCGACACCGCTGGCCGCCCCGCTCGCCCGCCTGGCCGATGTGCTCCGCCCGCTCGCCGGCCAGCGCATCGCCCTGATCGCCCCCGCCGGCGGCGTGGCCGACGCACGGATCGACACCGCGCTGGCGGTGCTGGCAGCCGCCGGTATCGACGCCTGCCTCGGCGCCCACGTCCGCGATCACCACCGCTATCTGGCCGGCACCGCCACAGCGCGCCTGGCCGACCTTCACCGGGCTTTCGAGCTGCCGAACGTCGCCGCCGTCTGGTGCCTGCGCGGCGGCTACGGCAGCGCGCATCTGGTCGAACACGTCGACTGGACACGCATTCCGGGCAACGTTCCGCTGATCGGCTTTTCCGATATCACCGTCCTGCTCGAAGCCTTTCGCCAGCACGGGCGTCTGGCGATCCACGGCCCGGTCGCCACGCAGCTCGCCAGGCCGGGTGAAACCGCCGAAGAACAGGGCCAGCGTGCGGCCTCCATGGCCTCGCTGGTCGATTGGCTGCAGGACCGCGCCAGCGCGTGGCGCCTGACCCACATGGCCGGCCCTACCGGGCCCGTGTCCGGCCAACTGGTCGGCGGCAACCTGACCACGCTCGCCAGCATGGCGGGCACGGCCGCCGCCCCGCGGCTCGATACCGATGCGATTCTGTTGCTGGAAGACGTGGGCGAGGCCGAATTCCGGCTGGAGCGTAGTTTCGGGCAACTGATCGGCTCGATACAGCGCGACCGCCTACAAGCCGTCTGCCTGGGCGGTTTCGACCACTGCACCCTGGCCGACGGGCTACGATCGCTCGCGGCTGTTTTTGCTGAATGGATCGAAGACGTCCCGATCTACGCCGGATTGCCGGTGAGCCACGGCTACGAGAACTGGGTGTGGCGGTATGGTAGCCACGGCTCGATTGACGCCGGCCAGATCGAATTCAAGACGGCCCCGGACGCTATCGAAAGCCGCTGATCAGGCGCTGCCACCGCCGGCAAGTCGTTGTTGTTCGTTGCGTCATGTCGCCGAATCGCCCGGCCCGCGCCGCGGCAAGCGTGATGAAGCGCTATCCCGGGTGACTTTACGGTAGCGCATAGGCTGTCGATAGCCGTGGTTACGTAGGTCGGATCAGGTGCGCGCACCGTAATCCGACAGCCGTGCCCCAGAAGTCGCGAATTGAACGTCGGATTACACGCTGCCGCGGTTTCCGGGTCACGGGAAACCCGTCGTCATGGCGTTTTCAGCTCATAACTCCAGGTTTCGGTGATGCCGCCGCCTTGCGGCTTGGCCAGATAAGCCCTCAGGCCGAGCGGCTTCGACAAATTCTTGGCCGAAACCTCGAAGGTGAGCCGCCAGCCGCGCGTATGCGGATTGCGGCGTAGCTGGATGTTGTAGAGCGTGACGTCGCGCCTGGCATTGACCTTGGGTTTCACCTCGCTGGCCTTGGTGAGGTCGGTCAGCTTACCGCCGGCGAAGTCCACCATGACCTTGACCCTGCTTTTCTTCTTGCCCGGTTGCGGGGCGACACGGCCAACGCGGGTGGCAATCGCCCGGCCGAGACTGTCCGGCTCGGCACGTTGTTCGCTCCATTTGATGGTGTAACCGAAATGCAGGCGCTGGTTGGCCTTAACCGGCTTCCTGGGAACCCAGTACAAGACGATGTTGTCGTTGACAATGCTGTTCGACGGAATTTCCACCAGTTGCAAATGGCCCTTGCCCCAATCGCCGTCGGGGGTAACCCACGCGTTCGGCCGCTTTTGGTACTGATATTTGAGCGACTGATAATCACTGAAGCGGCGGTCGCGCTGCATGAGCCCGAAACCCTTCACGTGGTCGGCATCGAAATCGTTCAGGCGCAATTTCTGCGGGTCGACCAGCGGTCGCCACAGCCACTCGCCCGTTGCCGCGTGAATCAACAAGCCGTCGGAGTTATGCGCTTCCGGCAATATGTTGTTCATGCGCGCAAGGCTGGTCTTGCCGCGCGTGAACATGCTCGTCAGCGGTGCCACACCAAGCTTCTTGATCTTTTTGCGGGTAAAAAACGTGGCCTCGACGTGCGTATAGGTCGCCTGCCCCGGGGTGACCGTGAACTTGTACGCGCCGGTCACGCTCGGCGAATCAAGCAGCGCGTAGATCGTCAGCTGACGGCTGGTCTTGCCCGGCTTCACCAGCCAGAAGTGGGTGAATTTCGGGAACTCCTCGCCCGAGCTGCTGGCGGTATCGATGGACAGCCCGCGGGCCGACAGCCCCCAATGCTCGTTCGCGCCAATCACCCGAAAATACGATGCGCCGAGGAAGGACAACACCTCGTCGAGTTTGCCCGGGTGACCCATCTCATGCAGGACCTTGAAACCGGCGTAGCCGAGATCCTTCGGAATCTTTTTCTTGAGTTTCTTGTCGGGAAAGGTAAAGCGTTGCTTATCGAAAGGCACCGACCGGGTCTTGCGGCCGTTGACCACCGATATCTGTACCGCATGATCGAAATACGACCCGGGCATGTCGAACATCACCCGATACGGCAAGCCCGCCTGCCGCCAGAGGGCATTCTTGCGCTTGTACTTGATCTGCTGATATTTGGACAGCGAAAGCTTTTTCAGAAAGCCGGGAATTTTCGCCGGCGGCTGATACGATTTCTTCGCCCTGGCCCGGGCCATGGCGACCACGTCTGCGTAACCGAACCGCCTGGCTTGTGGTTGTTGCGCCCCGGACGCCGACTTGTTGCCTTTTTTGGCCGCCGCGTGTGCCGCCGGCTTGCTCTTGCCGCCGCCCGCCGTCGCAGACTTCTGGGAGGGTTTCTCGGAAGACTTTTGCGAAGACTGCTGGCCGCCCTGGGAGGCGTGAGCCTGTTTTTGCCGTGTCTGGCCGCCCGGGTTGTTCTGGCCGGCATTGTCGGCGGCGAAAGCCCCCGGGCCGACGGTCGCCCCGATGGTTAAACCAAAAACCAGGACCACCCGCCGCAGCCAAATATATCGCATGATTCCAAACTGATCGTCAGACACTGTCTCCGAGTCTAGCGCCCGCACCGTAAGGACCCGCTTAACGACGGGCCCTTGTGCACCGGGATGATGCCCGCCATTTCCAAGGCCGTGTATTCATCCAGAGCGCACGGCGATGCCGCGCGCCTCTGTGTACCGCTACCGCGACACACTTTTCCTTCGGCTACCGATTCACCCCGTCGGGGCTGCTCGACAACGAACCGGCCCGTTCGCGCCGCCCCCGGACAGAAATCGACTTTTCGTTATCGCTTGATGGCGATGATGGCCTCGATCTCGACGACCACGCCCAGCGGCAGCGATCCCATGCCGACGGCGGAGCGGGCGTGAAAACCGGCCTCGCCCAGGACCTCGGTGAACAGGTCGGAACAGCCGTTGCCCCCTTGGCGTGATGGCGGAAGTCGGGCTCGGCGTTGACCATGCCGGTTACCTTGACAATCTCGATGCGCGACAGATCGTCGACCACCGACTTGGCGACCGCCAGCAGTTTTGCAACCCGACGTTGCGCACCGCCGCATATCCGTCGTCGACCGGGGTGTCCTGGCTCATCCGGCCCGCGACCAGGGAGCCGTCGCCATTACGCGGGACCTGGCCCGACAGGTACAGCATGTTGCCCACCCGCTTGACCGGGCGGTGTTGCGCCAACGGGTCGGGCGCCGGTGGCAGGACGAGTCCCAGTGCGTCCAGTTTCTGTTCCGGCGTCATGTTCACTCCTTGCTATCGAGGTTCACGGAGCACGCGGGTGTCTCCGGACACACGGATGCTGGCGCCCCTGCGCGGGCGGGATGCCGACTTCCAGACCGGGCAGCGGCGGCTCGAGTGCCCCCGATCGGCTCGAATTGACGCTTGCGCCGGATGCTATCGCAAGCCGCTGATCGGGCGCCGCGGCCATTCAGGAGCCGGCGCTGCCGCCCGCTGGCAACCCGCTGTTGTTCGTTGCGTCATGTCGCCGAATCGCCCCGCCCGCGGCGCCGCTAGCGTGATGAAGCGCTATCCCGGGTCACTTTACGGTGGCGCATGCGCTGTCGATAGCCGTAGGTGGCGTTGCGCACCGTGGCATCGCCCTCCAGGCTCAGGCCCAGCGCCCCCGTGATCGTCGCCACCGACGTGATCAGCCAGGCCAGCACCACGTAACTGTAGAGCCCGGCGGGATGCTGGAGCACCTGCTGCAAGTAATGGCCCGGAATGAAGATCAGGGCGGTCGTGAAAAACAGGCAGAAAAGAGCGACGTAGTAACAGGCGACGCCAATCAACAGCGTCGTCAGCGTGGTCGCGTTGTAGAGCCAGACCAGCGTGAATCGCGCGTTTGCACTGCGCGGCTCCCACAGCCCGTGCGCAATGGTGATCCACGCGATCATGGCGATGAACGACAGGGCCATCAACGCCAACAGACGCGCCCTGTCGTAGGCATCGCTCAAATGCCATAACGTCGGGAACACGAGGCCATAGGTACCCGTGGCAAAGGCGATGGCGACCACCCGTCTGAATGACGGCAGAATCGTCCAGGGCCGATTGGCGTACACCATGCCGAGCAACAGCTGGATATAGCCCCGCCAACGGCTCGCGGTCACGAATCGGACATCCACCGCGGAATCGTCGGGTGTCAGACGGCGAAGCGAAACGAACGGTCGCAGATAGCGACTGCCCACCAACTCGCGGGCATTCGCGCTGATCTCGCTGCCGTGCCCATACCGGTCCGCCTGCTGCGCGATATGAACCTGCTGGCGATTGCGTGCGGCATCCGAGCTGCCGTGATGCATTTCGTTGACGAGTTGCAGGATTGCGTCCTGCAATCGGCGCTTGAGTTGCAAGAACCCCAATGCCGGCTGCGAAAGCACACCCGTGCCATGCTGGCCGTCCGCTTCGGCGATCGTCAGCCTGCCATGACGCAACATCGGCAGATCGGTCACGCACACGACGTACTGCCAACCTCGCGCCTGCTTGATACGGCCGGCCTTGGCCAGAATCTGCCTAGTCTCGTCTTCGGCACCGATCAACGGGTCGGTGACGGTCTCGACATGCCAGGTCAGCCGGTCGTCGATGCACTGGTGGAGCCGTTCCGGCAAGCCCGCCACAATACGTGCGACCACGGCCTCGGGCAGATCGGGGGCCGGAATCAGCCCCAGCGTGGCCTCGCCGGTGAACGCCGGCGCATTGTCGTGTTCAGCCGAATTCATCGAGTTGCGTGATTTTTCGTATGTTGCAAACCGTTGCGCAGACGCACTTTATGGGCGCCGACGAGGATTGCAATGGGCCGCCCGGTCCGGGCCGGAACGACCGCAGACGCGCAGCACCCAGCCATACCGGTTCACCGGCGCCGGCTGAACCGCCGATGGCGGCATACTGGGGCCCTGTGCCGCACATACGGAACAGGGCCTGATGCGGGGCCGTTTTTCTCGATGTGCCGGGGCCCCACGCACAAGGCGACGTGGCCCCCGGGTTTCGTTGCGCGAACCGGCCCTAGAACGTCGCCCACTGGTCGTCATCGCCAGAGGCAGGCGCCGCGACGGGCGCGGGCTTTGCAGCCTGTGCAGGCTTGCCGCCGCCTATCGCCTTCGCCGGCCCATTCTGGGACTGGCCCGCGTCCGGCTGCGGCGCCAGCGTGCGCATCTTTTGCGCGGCCCGGGCCGCCACCCGGAAGGAGGCAACCTGCGCCTTCAGATCCTCGGCCTGCTCTTCCAGCGAGCGCCCGGCAGCGGCCGATTGCTCGACCAGGGCCGCATTCTTCTGCGTGGTGTTATCCATCTCGCTGACGGCGATGTTGACCTGCTCGATGCCCGCGGACTGCTCCTTGCCCGCGGCCGCCATTTCCGACACCAGATCGCTGACCTTGGTCACCGACTTGACGATCTCCTCGAGTGTGCTGCCGGACAGCGCCACCTGGCTCGAACCGTCGGCCACCTTGGCCGAACTGTCCACCACCAGCGCCTTGATTTCCTTCGCAGCGTTCGCGCTCCGGCTGGCCAGGTTGCGAACCTCGGTGGCCACCACCGCGAAACCACGCCCCTGCTCCCCGGCGCGTGCCGCCTCCACCGATGCGTTCAGTGCCAGCAGATTGGTCTGGAACGCGATGTCGTCAATCAGGCCCACGATGTCGCCGATCTTGCGGCTGGCGGCGGTGATTTCCTCCATGGCCGCGACCGCGCGACCGACCACTTCGCCGCCCTCGTTCGCCTGCGAGCGCACCTGCCGCGCCAGCTGGTCCGCCTGGGTGGCGTTGTCGGCGTTCTGCTTGACGGTCGCGGTCATCTGCTCCATCGACGACGCCGTCTCCTCGAGGCTCGCCGCCTGTTGCTGGGTTCGGGTGCTCAGCTCGTCGTTGCCGGCGGCAATCTGCCGGGCGCCCACGCTGACCGAATCCGAACCGTCGCGCACCTTCGTCACGATGGCGGCCAGCCGTTCCTGCATTTCCGCGAGCCCCGTCAGCAGCTGGCCGAACTCGTCGCGGAACGGGTTGACGATTTCATTATCCAACCGCCCCTGGCCGATGGCATCCACCAGGCCTCGTGTCTGCTCCAACGGCCGGGTAATCATGCGAGTCATGAGCAGGGTCGTCAGAATCGTGACCACCACCACGAACCCCAGCAGGGCCCACATGATCACGTCGGCCTGCGAAGCAGACGCGATGCTGGCCGTATGCGCCCCATCGGCCTGCGTCACCTGCAGGCTACCCAGGTCACGTAACTCCGAGCGCAGTTGCCGAAACGGTTTGTCGACGTTGGAGGAATAATCGGTCATCGCCTGCTGGAAGTTGCCGGCCGAGGCAAGGCTGATGAAATGATTCATCAGCGGGAGAACTGCATGATAGTCGGCGATGGCTTGTTTCGCCTTCGCATGTTCGCTCGGACTACCGACCATCGCCGGATAGTACTCTCCGAGATTCTTTGCGATTTTCTTTTTGGCGCTATTTAGGAACGTCTCCAGATTCGCGGCAGATTTCGCATCTTTCTTGTTCATCACCCTCAATGCGCGCGCGTCGACCCGGCCCAACTGCAGGTTGACGTCGCCAAGATAATGCATCGCTTTCAGATTGCTGTTGAAAATCTGATTAGCGTTCTGCTGGCTGTTGTGCAGTGAATGCAAAGAGACCGCGCCCAGCGCGCAGACCAGCAACAGGATCAGCCCGAAGCCTGCGCCAAGTTTTGTTTTTACGCTTTTAAGCATTTAAATATGAGCTCCCATTCTTGGGTTGTATTCTGATAGAAATAATCCGCGGGTCCGGTCGGCCTCATGCTCTGTAAATCGCAAAAAGCCACTGGGGCCGTCTTTTTTTCGCCGTGGAAAGCCGGATAACCTGATAGTCACAGCAATATCGGCAGATACAGGAAAACTTTAGGCAGGCGGCGCATAAAAGTCGGCCGCTGGCGGGCAAGCTATGAGCCATATCGCCCAGTACGCCAATGCACGTGTCAAAGACCACTTTTACCGATTATGATGCCGATGATGCATTGCGGAACGCCCCTGGATGCCCTGAATGCATGGAATGCTGGCGCCCCGGAATACCGTTCGAATCAAGCGCACGCCCGAGTGCGAAACGCAGCATGAGGCCCCCGCCGGCCGTTCACGCGCCGCCCGCCCGACGGGCGCCGGTCGCGGACACAGCGACCCGAGCGAACGCACTCGCTTCGGAGTGGCCCACGCAGTCGCGGCTATGGCACGTCGCCTGCCGCGATTTCATGCAACGCGCCGCAGGTGACCGTGTTGCGGCAAGACGAGGCGCGCGGGCCCCCGGCCACGATAAGCGCGCCGCGCCTGAAGGAGTGCGACAAAGGCCGGCGGCCCATCGGGATTACCGCACCGGGCCGATTGTCGGGCGCCGCCTGGTGTGCAACGACGACAGACCCGGGCCTCGCCCGACATGACGTTGCGACAACCGGGCCCGTTCAATCGGCCGTACGATACAGGTCGTAGTGAATATCCTGCGCCCGGCCGAACGCCTCATAGTGCGGCAGATACGGCTGTGGCTCGGAGTGATACAGCAGCGACCACAACCCCTGGGCCGTGACGGTATCCAGCGCGGCCTGGAATGCGTCGCCGTACAGGTCCTTGCGCTGCGTGAACAGGATCAGGCCGCCCGGCTGCACCACACGGCAGAGTTCGCGCATGAACGGCGAAACATCGCGGACGTAAGTCAAGGTACCAATGCACTGGGCGGCGGCGAACTGCCGGTCGGCGAGCGGTAACGGCTGATTGATGTCGCACTGGACAAGCCGGCGATAACAGCACTTGGCTTCGGCTTGCGCCAACGAAGCCGCCGACAGGTCGAGCCCGACGAGGTGTTCGAACCCTTCGCCGGCGAGCGCCTGCCCGGTGAGGCCAGTACCGCAGCCCGCGTCCAGTATCGGCGCGGCACGAACCACCGGGTACTCGCCCAGGATGCGAGCCGCGACCTGGGGCGCCCGATATCCCATCGCGGCGAGATCCGCGTCGTAGGCCTGCGCCCAGTCGTCGTAGTACGACTGCAGCGCCTCGGGCGACGCATTCTGGATGGCCGCAAGCGCAGCGCGGTCCTGTTTTGCCATGGGTGGATCTCGATTCAAGTGATCGTCGGCAGGGCCCGGGCACCGCGCACGTTGGCCACTGCCCGTGCCGATAACGGCCGTGCCGCGCGCATTTTAGCGCACACAGGTTGCACACCCGAGACCCATACCGGAACGGCCCGGCAGCCGCGGCGCCGGGTGATCGTGTGGGCGCGGCAGCTTCGCCGGCGCGGGATGCCGCGGCCCGCGGGCGCTTTGCGAAACACAGGGCTTATCGGTTAGCTTGATTATCCAAGGGCCCCGGCAAGAACAGGCGAACCCATCGTCGGCACGGGCCCGCGCCGAGTACGGGGCTCGGGCCTGGAGTGCGTGGGGGACTGAACGATGCTGGACCCGGCTCAATATGGGGATTGGCGTTTTTCGCCGGATTTCGCTACCGCGGTCCATGTGGCGACAGGCGATGCCCTCAAGTTCACCGGCGCCGAACGTGCGTTGCTCGGCGTGTTCGTGCACCACGCCAATACGGTTTTGCGGCGCGAGCGCCTGTTCGATGCCATCGTCGGAGACGATCCCGAGATTTCCGATCGCAAGGTCGATTACATCATCAATAGCCTGCGGCGCAAGTTGCGCGATTCGGCCACCGAGCCGCGCTATATCGCAACCCAATACGGCGAGGGCTATCTGTGGGTTGCACAGCGCGTGCAGACGCGGCGCCCGTCCGCTGGCGCACTTATCGTCGTCGGCCCGGTTCGCGGTTTGCACTTCAGTGGGCACCTGGCCGAGGCCGGTTGGGCGTTTCTCCGTACGCTCATGCGACAACTCGATCGCGATACGGCCCAGCGGCACAAGGTCACGCTCGATCTGGACTGCCCCGCGCCTGAATGCTTCGAGGGCGAGCCCCCGCGATTCGCCGTACAGGTCAGTTTCGTCAAAAGCGCCGATCGATGCCTGGATTGCGCGGTGACGCTCAAACCTTTCGCCGCCCGGGTCATCCTGAGTGTCACGCGGCTACGCATCAGCGCGCCCGACCCGAAATCCCTGCCCTGTGGCCAGATCGCGGCAAACCTGGCCCGGCAGATCATTGGCGATATCCGGCGCAGCCTGACATACAACGAAAACGCCGCGACCGCGCCGGATGCGCAACCGCTGGCCATCGGCCTGCAACAAGCCGCGCTGCTGTTCGCCCAGAGCCGCCCGCAATGGGATAAGACCGCAGAACAGCTGGAAGCGCGCCTGCGCGAAAACCCGAATGACCACCAGGCCGCGGCCGCGCTGGCACTCGCCCAGCGCCGGCGGTCGATGGCCGCCAACCGGGCGGCCGAGCGCGAATATCGCGCGGCCCTGCGGGACAAGCCGCACGATCCCGTCAGCCAGTTGCTGCTCGCCACCACGCTGCATTCCAAGTATATATTCGCCGGCCGCGACATATTCGCAGGCCCCGAGCGGCACAGGCGGCATGCGGACGAAGCCGAAATCGAAGAACGGGTGCTGGCCGCGCTGCCCAAGCTTCAGGACAACCCCGTGTTCGTCCTGAACGCGGCCAAGCTGTTGTATTTCGTCAACAAGGCCCACCGGCCGCTGGCCCTGGAACTGGCGCAGGACGCGCTGCAGCAAACCACTGCGTTCGCGACGGGGTTTACCACCGTGGGCCAGATGTACGCCTGGGAAGCGCGCACCGACGAGGCACTGGCGCTCTACGACCAGGCGCTGGAACTCGCGCCTCGGGCCACGGACTTCCGCCTCTATGTGCAGATACTCCAATGCCAGGCCCTGACCGCCATCGGCGACCACGACGCGTCGGCGCTTGTCGCAACCGACATGTACCAGAACGTGCCCAGCAGTCGGGCCCATCTCGGCCTGTTTTTCGCCGCCACCGATGCCGTCGATCTGAACGCGACCCTGGAATGCATGCTCCAGGTGCTCGATATGGACGAAATCCGTGGACGGCTTCTGTACTTTCACTATCTGTCCGTACGGCATTTCATCCGACAAAATCACCGCCAGAATCTGATGCGCTGGCCGCTGGCCGTGCTTATGGCGCGGGTCGGTGAAGATTGCATACCCGACGAGATCCGCACCGACATGCCGCCCGGTTTGCGATCGCAAACCGGGTAACCCAGAGGCCGTCTTCAACCCGGCGCATGCACTACAAGCCCGGCTCGCGCCGGTTCAAAACCGCCAGACGGCGATGAGTTGGAAAAAATGATTGGTCTGGCGCGCGCCAATCAGCGCCGCCGCACCGGCGCCGGGATCGAAGATGACGAAGGACGGCGATATCAACACATTGGGCTTCGGCAACCAATCGACAAAGAAATCCCATTCCCGGGCGAAGTCGTCACTGACGCCCGCAGGCGTCTGACGGATGCGGTAGTGGAAAAACATCACCCCCGCGCGCCGCAGGCCGGGCGGATGCACGTACAACCCGACGTGCTGTATGTCGGCGTTGCGATTGAAGGGCCCGGTGTACACCCCGGCCACATCCCCCTGAACCCAGGTGCCGTATTGTCGGTAAAAGCCGTAGAACAGCGGATCGTAGCCTTCGAGCGTCCGCGTATCCGGGTTGTCACCGGAAAACGAACTGAAGCGATAGACCAGCTTTGGCGTCCACGGCCAGCCGGAAAAACGATAGGCCGCCTGTGCGTACCACGCCCAGGCCTTCACGCGGCGTGGCCGGCCCCGGACGGTCGGATGACCGCGCTGGAGCGTCCCCGCGAACGAGAACAATGCATGGTCCAGGCCCAGGCGGCTGCGGCCACGCACGCTGAACGTGTTCAGACCGGCCCGCGCAGCCCAAAGACCGTGAAATGTCGTCGAGTCGACGTCCGTGACCCGGAGATAAGTCGCCCCCAGGGCGTCGCCGGCCCCATCCGCGTAGGCCAGATCGGCCCCGGCCAGGTGCGTTTTGCCGGTCATGGCCTTGTCCGAACCGAGATAGAACGCCTTGGCGGTGAAGCCAGCGCCCAGGCGGAAGCGCGCAACCGCCGTCTCATCGAACGTTCGCCCGGTGCCAACGGCCAGCGCGCCGCTGTCGACCAGCCAGCCCCGGTCCAAGGTCAGGCCTTGCTTGCCGACCGACACATCGATCGCGTCCTTCACGCCGAAGAGCGTTCCGGAACGCCAGCCGACATAGGCCTGGTCGAGGCGCGCACTGCGATCGCCACCGTGTGAAACACCGGCGGCATCGCCATCGCCGTTGACGACCGTACCCAAGCCGGTGACCGCGCCATAGACCGTCGAACCGCCGGCCACAGGCAGCTTGCCGGACAGCCCCACTATGGCGGCGCTGAGACTCCACGCCAGAGAACCGCGGCGCTGGCCGGAGTAATCATGCTGACTGGAAAACAGCCCCACACCCGCATCGAGTATGAAATCGAGCTTCCGCCCGCGCTTGCTCTGGTAAAGCGTGTACCCGGTCGCGACCCCGGGCATGCAGGCCAATACGGCCACTGACCAGATCAGCCCACGGGCGACTGCAAGTCGCACTGCCGGCGCCAAGCGTATTTCAGTGCACTCACGGCCGGTAACCAACCGGCGTCCGCGCCGGATGAACGGTCCTGGACGATGCATGCGCTATCGCTCCCCCGGAGTGCGCGTGACCCCCTTCACGGTCTCACCCAAGGGCACGGCGCGATCCCGCATGAAATCCCCGCGCGCGCCCCTCTTATTATCGTCTGGCGATTATGGCCGCCTGATATCCAGTTCTGCCCCACCGCTCCCCAGCCACGACAACGCATGGGAAGCGCCCCATCAGTCAACCGCCGTCCAAGGCGAACGCCAATATTTTTCCAACATTTGCGCCCTACGTTGGATTCGGGTTCAGCAACAGCACGGGTACCCCATGAGACTCATCAAATCACGTCGCACGCAACCGGGGCATCGCCCCCTATTCCGGAGCGGAACCGGCGACCTGAAATGCCCACACTGCCGGCGCGTTCTCTACATCAACTTCTACGAAACCTATCACGCCGCGCCGTGGGCCGCGACACGCGGACAAAGACAATGTAAATGCGGCTCCCGGATGGCGTTTTAACGCCACGGCCCTGGTCCATTACACGCAGAAGGCCATGAATCCGCCAACCGAGACTCATCGTGCCATTTGCGTCGTCAACGCAAATGGCGGGTGCACATCACCCTTGGCGACAAGAAGAACGCCGTCGAATGAACGAATTCATGGCACCAACACACCATCCCATCGCCGTAGAGCTGGATGATCGACTGCGGCGATTGGGCCCGGTGTTGCCATTGCGGGCACGGAGCAAGACCTGCTCCCGGCGGCGGACTCAACTTCCAAGATCGTGCCCATGCCGGGCGTACGGGAACCCGAAGCGCGGCAGCGCTTCGGGCGCTCAACTACAGTGTATCGTTATACAGCGTCAAACTCGATTTTCTCAACTGCGTCGAGATTTACAGTGCGCTTGGCTTGCCACAGCTCGTAATTATCCTGCATCGCCAACCAGCTTTCGGCAGAACGCCCCAAGGTTTTGGATAGGCGAAGTGCCATTTCAGAACTAACGCCACTACTGCCCTTGAGCAGACGATTAAGCGTCGATGGCGACACTCCGAGTTTTTTCGAAAGCGTTCGGCCCGTAATATCGAAAGGCTCCATATATACCTCTCGGATGAACTCGCCAGGATGCGGGGGATTGTGCATAGCCATTAGTGATCATCCTCGTAGTCCAGAACGAAGGCATTACCCTCCTGAAATTCGAACGTGACACGCCAATTGCCATTAACCCTAATAGACCATCGTCCTTCGTTCGAGCCCTTCAAGGCGTGCAACTTGAAGCCAGGGATGTCCATATCTTCGATCACAATCGCTGTGTCCAACGCAGCCAATTGCATTCGCAACCGCTTGGCGTGCTCGGGCTGGATTCCGGCCTTTGATCCCGATTCAAAGTACCTCTTGAGTCCTTTGTGGCGAAACGACTTGATCACGCCTCGATAATACCGCGTTGCGCATCACGCAACAAGGCATAACGCCGAAGCTCAGTTGCCGCCGAAGCGCGGCAGCGCTTTGGGCGGTCAACTGCAGCGTTTTGTTAGCCCCTACAATGTGATTGCAAAACCACGGAATAACCGGAAGTATCGATTATGGGTTGATATAGTACGAACGCTTTATATTCGGTGTCATAACTATAATAACAAAGGCTTTGAAACAATGGTTTTCGATTTCTTGCGCTAAAAATCTCGACATTAAGAAAGTATTTTGGAGGTGAGCTATACGCTAATGGCGACGTATTTACAGCTCCTGGCGAGGCTTTAAGCTTAATCTCGTGCTGGAACGAATTGTTCTTCGTGCTTTTCTTTCCTAGCGCTATGTTCTGGGATTCGTATCCGCAAGGAATTAATTTCGGTTGTGCGTCTGATCCTGTCACGCAACCCATATTGCTTTCGACCTTGGCGAAATAATTGATACTCCTTTTTGAACTGTTAATAACTTTAAAATTAAAAGAATTATCCCCATTTTTAATTTTATTTATCGGAAACTTGCCGGTAGATACGGTCACGCTCGCGTCATAGTCGGCATGAAATTCGCTATTGTTCTCAATGAACTGCCAGCCGCTCATGAAGAGAGATACAGCCGCTATCAAAAGAGAGCCAGCTGCAACCATAAGAGACCATATCGCGACCTTAAACGATGAGCTGGAATTATTATTTTCTTTCATAGGGGCTAACGCCTGGGCTCAGCGGCCGATTTGGAGGCGCAACCCGCCGGAAAAGCGGTCCGCTGCAGCCCCTTGTTATAGGTGGTTTCGGTCATTCTTCGATGAAGAAATCCGTATCCACTTTTCGGACTTCATACACCGCCGCCGAACTAACTCCGACACCATGATCAATCATCAATTGGACTAAATCGCTTCCGTCAATAAGAACGACCTTTGGATCTATTTGGCCGACATAATCGGAAGCTTCTTTGGAGAACCGACTGGTCGTAATGAAAACACCTTTCTTCGCTCTTTGCCCATGTAAGGCACCTACAAATTTTTGTATCTCTGGACGACCAACGACCGCCTCCCACCGTTTAGCTTGGAGATAAATAGCATCGAGGCCTAACCGATCTTCTTTAATGACACCGTCGATTCCTTCATCACCGGTTTTTCGAGTCGCTTTGCCTGCCTCTTTAACCGAACCACCGTAACCCATTGCAACGATTAAATTGACAACCAGCTTTTCGAAAAACTCCGGGCTATTGCCTTTTATTAAATGAAGAAGCTCATTCGCGACCTCATCTCGGAGCTGCTGATACGCTTGCTCCAATGTTTCCTCGGGAGTTGTAGATGGGGAATCTGCTTCATCTGTGTGGGTGACTTTTTCAGTCCGATTTTTGTTGCTTGCTTGCCTGAATTCCTGAAATTCTTTGAACCTCTCCAGATCTTTGATTCCGATGCGCGGTGGTTTTTCAGATAGAAGCTTGCGCCCGCGCTCAGAAATAAAGAACTTTCCCCGCTTCGGAGACTCCAGAACACCCGCCTGAGTTAGGTAAACTTTTGCCCATGCGACTCGGTTAGCAAATGTTGTTTGCCGGCCACTTGGCAACCTTTCTTCCAACTCGGAATCAGAAAGCCCCAGCTTTGTCGCTAACGCGTCTCTTGTTTCCTTCATCGAGTGCTCGGCCCCATCAGCCGCAAACTCAAGCATTGGCAGCATTAGCGATTGGAAGTCTGGTACAGCCAAGAAGCTCTCCTTTGTCTTTTCCTATAACGCCCAAGCTCAGTTGACGCCGGAGCGCGAAGCGCGGAATCGGGATAGGGGGCAGCCAACGGGCTGCGCCCCTCCCACACCACCGAGCAAGCGGTTCCGCACACGGCGGTTCGAGAATTTGAAACTAGCACAACCGGGGTGCGCCCTGGCGGTCGAACCACGCAATCGTGAGCAGACTATTCAGTGCTATGGCACTGCCCCGCCACCAGTGCCCAGCGCTGCGGCCGGCCTGTTGGGCCGTCGCAGGTCGGGCGCCGAGTGCACGGGCCGCTCGATAGATCGTGGCGCCGCTACCCCAGTGCTTGAGCTGGATCGCACGGAGTCGGTGGCGCAGCCATTGGTCCAGTTGTTTCCAGACCCGGGGCGTTTGCGCCAGCCGAAAATAGGCTTTCCAGCCGCGCACGTAGGGACGGAGCTTGGCGATGATGTCGAGCAGGCTGCGGCCGGTATGACGAGGCGTCAGTTGTTTGACACGTCGTTTGTAGGCCTTGATTGCCTTGGCCGCGACCGCCACTTTGACCTCGCCATTCGGGGCTCGCCATAACGCATAACCCAGAAACGAGGCGTCGAAGGCGCTCCGGATCGTGGTCTTGGCTTCGTTGATGCGTAACTTGAGTCGACCGTAAATCTGACGCAGGCGGGCCAGCACGCGTCTTCCAGCCTGCCGACTGCGAACATAGATGTTGCTGTCGTCGGCATAACGTTCGAAGCGATGGCCACTGCGTTCCAGCGCTTGGTCGACTTCGTCGAGCATCACGTTGGCAAGCAACGGCGACAGCGGACCGCCTTGCGGCGTCCCGGCATGTTGCCGTATCACCAGGCCGTCCACCATGATGCCGGCGTCGAGATACGCACGAACCAAACGCAAAATACGCGGGTCCGTGATATATCGACTTAGCTTGGCGATCACGATGTCGTGGCTGACGTGGTCAAAGAAGCTTTCCAGATCCAGGTCCACAACGATCTCGTGGCCCGCTTGCACATGACGCTGCGCATTACGCACGGCGTCGTGGGCACTGCGGCCCGGCCGAAAGCCGTGACTGTGTTCTGAAAAGCAGGGGTCGATTAACGGTTGCATGACCTGCAACAGGGCTTGCTGGATCAGCCGATCCGTCACCGTGGGAATGCCGAGCTTACGCTGGCCGCCATTGGCTTTCGGTAAGCGCTCCACCAACCCCATCCTTCCGGCGGCATAACCGATAAGCCAATCTCTCCGCTGTC
>NZ_JBQDYF010000024.1:0-53288 GCF_052044135.1 Salinisphaera sp. RV14 | reverse complement strand
GATTTAGCCATGAACCTGGCCGCCTGTGAATGATGGGGTTTGTGGATCGCTTACCCGGGATGAGCATCAGCGGGCCATTGAACTCGTTGTTGTCGGTGAGCATGATCGACGCGCTGATCGCGCGCATGCGCGGCATGCCGTCCTCGGCGTGCCAGGTTTCAAAGTCCGAGTGCCAGTCGAAGCCGGAACCCTGAAAGCCGTATTTGTCGTTGATCCGCGACTGATGAATGTAGACGTCGCCCCCCAGCAGCTGCTGAACCATGCCGAGGATGCGCGCGTCGCGGGTCAACTCGTCAAAGCGCGGCGAGATGCGGTGCATGTCGAACACCGAACGAATCGCACCGCTTTTCGGATCGCGAATGACGCCCTCGGACTCCAGAAGTTCCGGATCATGGCTCATCTGTTCGAGTTCCTTGAAGAACGGCGCCACGCGATCCTGGGAGAAGAACCCCTCGAACCACAGAAAACCGTCGCGCTCGAAGGCCGACAGCGCCACCTCGCCGAGCGGGCCGTTCCAGCGCTCGCTCGGCCCCGAGTGCACCACCGGATCGCGCCGGTTGTGGCGCGGCAAAGGCTGTTCGGTACGGCTGACGTAATCGTCGTTGCGCATGCTTGCGTCCTCCGTGATGACCTGACTCGTGCGCGTCGCGCACAGCGGTCGCGGTGCGGCCGGCAGACGAAAGACGAAAAACACCGGCCCCGCCCGCGAAACCGCTGCCGCGCGCGTCGTGTCCATGCCCTGTTTGTTACGAAATGCTAACGAAAGCAACCATGGCTTACCAACCGGCCGGGCCGCCCGCCGGCGGCAAAAAGAAACGGGGCCCAGAGGGCCCCGTCCCGGCGTCCGCCGACAATCAGTTCGAGGTCGTGGACTTGACCTCGATACGGCGTGGCTGGCTCTGGGCCTTTTTCGGCACCGTCACCTGCAACACGCCGTTCTCGGCATGGGCTTCCACCGCATCCGCATCCGCGGTGTCCGGCAGCGTGAAGCGGCGTACGAAACGCCCATAGCGGCGCTCGACGTGACGCGTCATGTGGCCCGTGTTACCGGATTCGTCGTCCGGCTTATCCTGCGCGCTGTCGTAGTGATAGTTGCGTTCGCCGCTCAATGTCAGCACGCCATTGCGCAGCGTGATCTCGATATCCCCGGGATCGATGCCCGGCACTTCGGCGTCGATCAGGTAGGCCTCGTCGCTTTCATGGATATCGATGGCCGGACGCCAGCTGCCACCGTAGACCGCCGGCACGTCATCCGCCTGGCCGTGGAACATGCGGTTGATTTCGTCGTTGAACTGCTGCAGAAGAGTCGACGGTTCATAACGCTGAATGGCCATAGTTACCCTCCTTTGTTGCTGGCTTGCTGAGCCTGTTTCTCTACTCCGGAGCTTGGGGACGACGGCCAACGTTTCAATAGTTACTTGATCGTTTTTTTGTACCCGATCGCCTGCACGCCCCGGCTGTTTCGTGCCTGCCCGGCCTCCGGCATACTGCTTCACTTTGCAGACATCATCCGGCGCGGCGCAGACGCCCGCCAGGCCATCCTTTATCATCAGGCGTTGGCGCCGGCTTTCGACTTGTGGGGAGTATTCGTAGTGTCCACGTCCCGTTTTTCCTTCCGACCCAATACAACACCGGTGGCGAGCCACGTGCGCGACACGATTCTGGCCGACCCGGGTTTCGGCCGGCACTTCAGCGATCACATGAGTCATGCCCGCTGGACCGCCGAACAGGGCTGGCACGCATGTGAAGTGCGTCCCTATGGTCCCCTGACCCTGGACCCGGCTTCCCCGGTGCTGCATTACGCCCAGGAAATCTTTGAGGGCCTGAAGGCCTACCGGCATGCCGACGGCTCGGTGTGGGGATTCCGCCCGACACGCAACGCCGCGCGCTTCCGGCAATCGGCCCGCCGACTGGCGTTGCCGGAGCTCGACGACCAGACGTTCGTCGAGTCCATTCGCGCGCTGATCGAGCAGGACAGCGCCTGGGTGCCCACCCCGCGCGACGAACGCGAGGAATGCAGCCTCTATATCCGGCCGTTCATGATTGCGAACGGCCGTTTCCTGGGCGTGAAGCCGGCCGCGGCAGTGGATTACTACGTCATCGCCTCGCCCGCCGCCTCATACTTCAAGGGCGCCGGCAAGCCGATCTCCATCTGGCTGTCGTCGCATTACAATCGCGCCGCCCCCGGCGGCACGGGCGCAGCCAAGTGCGGCGGCAATTATGCCGCCTCGCTGGTCGCCCAGCAGGAAGCGATCGACCACGGCTGCGAGCAGGTGGCGTTTCTCGATGCCGCGGAAAACAAGTGGGTCGAGGAACTGGGCGGGATGAACCTGTTCTTCGTCTACCGCGACGGCCGTCTGGTCACGCCCGCCCTGACCGGCACCATTCTCGAGGGTGTGACGCGCGATTCGGTGCTCACGCTGGCCAGGGAAATCGGCCTGCAGCCCGAACAGCGCGCCATCAGCATCGACGAATGGCGTGAGGGGGTGAACAGCGGTGAGATCAGCGAGGTCTTCGCCTGCGGCACCGCCGCCGTGATCACGACCATCGGTGCGTTGATGACCGAACACGACACCATCGGCGACCCCGAGCGCGGCAACGGCGAAGTCGCCCAGCGGCTGCGCAAGGCCCTGCTCGACCTGCAGTACGGCCGTGCCGAGGACAAGCACGGCTGGCTCACGCGTCTGGCCTGATAGCGCCGTCGCCCCGGGCGTCGACCGCCGGCCGGGGCGATCTCGTCATCACGCGCGAAGGTCGGCACGGTGCGTTCGCGCGATGGGTGTCGAGGCATTCTTGCGCATTCCGGAAGGCCCGGCGACGCGCCGTATCCGGTCATGCGGCGACAGGCCACCGCAGGTCGAAGCCGAGCGTCATCCCATGGCCGTGATCCATGGCAGCCGGGATCGGCCGAGCGCACCGTTCACGCTCGCCACATCGCCCTTCTTGCCATGGCCGTCGGCCGGAAGTCGTGTCCGGCGCCACATTCGTTCCGGCTTGGTATTACGAAAATAAAACGAAAAATAAACGAAATACGCACACATTAACCCCCAGTATTGCGCCACCCAGCACGCCCGGGAGGACCGCCATGACCCATGCGAAGCGCGATACGTCACGCCCGTCGCCCCGTCGCAATGCCGGCAAGGGCGCGCATCGAATCTATCCCGACGAGAACTCGATGCAGAACGCCGATCTGATCACGCGTCTGCGGGCGCGCCGGCTGACGCCGCGGGTGCTGTTGGCCTACGTCGCAGCACTGGGGCTGTTGCTGTTTGCCGCGCCCTGGCCGCCAACGTTCGCGTTCGGCAGCGTGATCGTGGTCCTCGGGCTGCTGTTGCGTATCTGGACCTTCGGCCATCTACGCAAGAACCAGAACGTCATCACCACCGGACCGTATGCGCACACCCGCAATCCGGCGTACGTGGGCTCGGCGCTGGTCATGACCGGGCTGTTCATCGCGGCCGGCAACCCCTACGACTATCAGGGGCTCGCCATCTGGATGGCCGGGATCGCGGGGCTGTATGTGTTTTTCAGGCACTACATGCCGCGCAAGTATCGTCGCGAGTACGGCAAGCTACGCGAGCTGTTCGGGCCCGCCGTGGATGAACACGCGGCCCACGTGCCGGATTTCTTCCCCCGGCTGACGCCCTGGCGCAGTGGCGACACCCAGCGTTTCTCCTGGGCCTGCGTGCGCGCGAACCACGAGCTGATCTGGCCGGTCGCCGGAATCGTGGCGCTGATCATCATCGGACTCGGCTGAAGCCGGAAGTCGCGGCGCCGAAAGCCGCTCTGGCAAAACGGCCGACAGGGTCGCGGCCCTTGCCCCATGGTTCCGGCGCCGCCGGATCCAGGCAACCATAAGGGCAACGCCTCGCGCTCGACCTCGCGAACATGTTCGGCGTACTGGCGGCGCGGCCGATGGCGAACCGGTTCACCCCGTTCCTGTACCGGGCGGCGCCGCGCATTCGCGTTGATCTCGATCAACAGCGCCATGGCGCGACGGCGATAACGTCGATGTCGGATTTTGTCTCTCCAGAGGATGACGACATGACGCAGATGATGAACGCCGCCGTGGTGCGCACCTTCGGCCAGCCGCTGACGCTCGACGAAATTCCGATTCCGGAACCCGGCCCGAACGAGGTGCTGGTCAAGATCATGGCCAGCGGCATCTGCCATACCGACCTGCACGCGGCCAACGGCGACTGGCCGGTCAAGCCCACGCCGCCGTTCGTGCCGGGCCATGAAGGCGCCGGCATCGTCGCTCGCGTGGGCCCGGGCGTGACGCATCTCAAGGAAGGCGACGCCGTTGGCATTGCCTGGCTGCACGATGCCTGCGGACGCTGTGAACACTGCATTACCGGATGGGAGACGCTGTGCGAAACCCAGAACATGAGCGGCTACACGGTCAACGGCAGCTTCGCCGAATACGCCATCGGGCATGCCGACTATGTCGCGCGCCTGCCGGACAACGTCGACTTTCTTTCCATCGCCCCCGTTCTCTGCGCCGGCATCACCACCTACAAGGGCCTGAAGGAAACCGAGGCCAAACCGGGCGAATGGGTGGCCATCTCCGGCGTCGGCGGGCTCGGCCATGTCGCGATCCAGTACGCCAAGGCGATGGGGCTGCACGTGGTCGCGCTCGACGTTACCGCCGACAAGCTGGCCCTGGCGCGCGATCTGGGCGCGGATGTCGCGGTCGATGCCACCGAGGCCACGGCCGTCGAGCAGGTCATCGATGAAACCGGCGGCGGCGCGCATGGCGTGCTCGTGACCGCGGTGTCGGTGCCGGCCTTCAACCAGGCCTTGTCGCTGGTCCGGCGGCGCGGCACCATTGCCCTGAACGGTCTGCCGCCGGGCGAGTTCAACACGCCGATTTTCGACGTGGTGCTCAAGCGTCTCACAATTCGCGGCTCGATCGTCGGCACCCGCAAGGACATGGCCGAGGCACTGGCTTTCGCGGCGGATGGCCACGTGCGCCCGCATATCCATGAAACGCGGCTGGAAAACATCAACGATGTGTTCGCCGACCTTGCCGTCGGCACGGTCGATGGGCGTATGGTCATTCGCATGTAGCACAGGGCTCCCATCGTGAAGCCCAGCCCGGAGGATGCGATATGCGCGCCATGGTTCTCGATGCGCCCGGCCGGCCGCTCCGACTCGACCACGCACGCGCCCGGCCCGAACCCGGTGCCGGCGAGTTGCTGATCCGGGTGCATGCCTGCGGGGTCTGCCGCACGGATCTGCATGTCGTCGACGGCGATCTGCCCGGGCCCGCCGCCGCGCTCGTGCCCGGGCACGAAATCGTCGGCACGGTCGCGGCCGTCGGCGATGGCGTGGCCGACATCGGCATCGGCGCCCGTGTCGGCGTGCCCTGGCTCGGCTGGACCTGCGGCGAGTGCCCGTTCTGTTTGAGCGGGCGGGAGAATCTTTGCGACCGCGCGCGCTTCACCGGCTATCAGATTGATGGCGGGTACGCCGATTATGCCGTCGCCAACGCCGGCTTCTGCTTCCCCATCCCGGCGGCATTCAGCGACCAGGCCGCCGCGCCGCTGCTCTGCGCCGGGCTGATCGGCTACCGCGCCTGGCGCATGGCGGGCAAGGCCCGGAATATCGGCTTCTACGGCTTCGGCGCCGCGGCCCATATCGCGATCCAGGTGGCACGGTTTCATGGCCAGAACGTCTATGCCTTTACCCGCCCGGGCGACGCCGCGGGCCAGGATTTTGCCCGCGGGCTCGGTGCGGTCTGGGCCGGCGACTCCGAAACACGGCCGCCCGACAAACTCGACGCCGCACTGATCTTCGCCCCGGTCGGCGCCCTTGTGCCTGCTGCGCTCGCCGCGACCGACAAGGGCGGCGTGGTGGTCTGCGCCGGCATCCACATGAGCGACATCCCGAGCTTCGCCTATCGCCTGCTCTGGGAGGAGCGCACGCTGCGCTCGGTCGCCAACCTCACACGCCGAGACGGCGAGGAATTCTTCGAAATCGCCGGCCGGATTCCCATCCAGACCACGACCACGGCTTATGACCTGGAGCAGGCAAACGAGGCATTGAGCGCGCTGCGCGACGGGCGGCTCGAAGGCGCCGCCGTCCTGCTCACCAATGGCCACGACGCCCAGGAACCACGCGCGGAGGAATCGCGATCATGACCACGGACGACAGGCTCGCCCAGCATGACGGCGTCGACGCACGCGCCACACAGCAGCAGGTGATCGACGCGCTCTGCGCGCCGGCGCGCTACGCGCACCCCGCGGATACGGTCGTGCGCATCGACACCCATATTTCGACGCTGCTGCTGGCCGGCGACTATGTCTACAAGATCAAGAAGGCACTGAAACTGGCGTTCGTGGACTACAGCACGCTGGCGCGGCGGCGCGCTTGCTGCGAAGCCGAGATTCAGCTGAATCGGCGGTTCGCGCCCGATCTCTATCTCGGCTGCGTGGCGATACGCGACGGCGACGACGGGCCCGGCTTTCGCGGCAACGGGCCGGTGCTCGAGTACGCGGTCCAGATGACGCGATTCGCCCCGGAAGCCCAGGGCGACGCCTGTGCGCGAGCCGGTCGGATCACCGCCGAAGCCGTGGACGGTCTCGCCGCCACCATTGCCCGCTACCACGAAAATGCGCCGACCGGCCTGCCCGAAACCCGCTACGGCAGTGCAGACTCGATCATGGCCGCCGCGCGGGCCAACCTCGACGAACTCGCCGCGCTGCTCGAGCCGGCCGCCAAGCCGTCATTCGCGTCATTGAACACCTGGCTGCGCGACCGCTTCGCCGAGGCAGCCCCCGAGCTCGCGCACCGCCGGGCCGACGGTTTCGTGCGCGAATGCCATGGCGACATGCATCTGGCCAACCTGATCTTCCGCGCCGGGCGCTGGGAGGCCTTCGACTGCGTCGAGTTCGACCCCGCATTGCGCTGGCTCGACGTCATGGACGACATGGCGTTCACGCTGATGGATCTGCATGCCCACGGTCTGTCCCAAGCCGGGCATCGGTTTCTCAACCACTATCTCGAGATCACCGGCGATTACGACGGGCTGGCCGTGTTGCGGCCCTACCTCGTACATCGCGCGCTGGTACGCGAAAAGGTGGCGCGACTCACCGGCGACCGCCCCGACACCGATCGCGACCGGCCGCGCTATCTCGATACCGCGCATGCGCTGTCGATGGCGCGGCCGCGGCTCGTCATCACCCACGGCGTCTCCGGTTCCGGCAAGAGCTGGGCGGCACAACGCGTGGCCGAGCATTTCGGCTATATCCGCATTCGCTCGGACATCGAGCGCAAGCGCATGCACGGGATTTGCCCACTCACCCACCTGGCCGACGCGCCCGGCGATGGTCTGTACGACGCGCAGACCTCGGCAGCAACCTACCAGCGCCTGTTCGCACTCGCGCAAATGGCGCTGCGCGGTGGATGGCCGGTCATTCTCGACGCCACCTTCCTCGACCGCGATCAACGACAGGCCGCGCGCGATGCCGCCCACGCGGCGGGCTGTCCGTTTCATATCCTCGACATGGATGTGTCGCCGGAAACCGCGCGTCGCCGTATACAGGCCCGCGGCACGTCGGATGCCTCCGATGCCGATACGCGCATTCTGGACCACCAACTCGCCAACTATCACCCGCTGGCGCGGCACGAGCGCGAAGACGCCCTGTGTACCTCGGGCGCATTCAGCGAATTGTGCGCGCTGTTCGAGTCGATCGAGGCCCGGGCCAGCGCCTGATCGCGGCCGGCGGCTCAGGCGTCGCCGCCGGCCGCGATCAGGCGTTCGCAGTGACGCGCGATCTGCTGTTCCTCGTCGGTCGGGATCACCCAGGCGCGCACCGCACTGTCGCGGGTGCTGATCCGCAACGCATCGGCGGCATTCGCGGCGCGATCGATTGCCACGCCCAGCCAGGCCAGCGGGGCCAGGATTCGGTCGCGGACCGGCGCGGCATGCTCGCCGATCCCGCCCGTGAACACCAGCGCATCGACGCCGCCGAGCGCTGCCGCCATGGCACCGATCTCGCACACGCAGCGATGAACGAACAACGCAACCGCTTCGGCCGCTTGCGACGTATCGCTGGCCAATAGCGCCCGCATGTCGTCGCTCAAGCCCGACACGCCCAGCAGGCCCGAACGGTTGTAGAGCATATCGTCGATATCGCCCACCGACTGCCCCGCCTGCTGCAGCAAGTACAGCACAACGCCGGCATCCAGCGCGCCGCAGCGCGTGCCCATCGGCAGACCGTCGAGCGTACTGAAGCCCATCGACGTGGCCACACTGCGCCCGGCCTCCAGCGCGCACAGACTCGCGCCGTGCCCCAGATGCGCCACGATCACGCGTGCCCGGGCCGCCGCCGGATCGATCGCGTCCAGACGGCCGGCGATGTATTCGTACGACAGACCGTGAAAGCCGTAGCGCCGGACCCCCTGCTCGAACCAGTGTCGCGGCAATGCGAATCGTTGCGCCACCAACGGCTGGCTGCGATGAAACGCGGTATCGAAGCACGCAACCTGCGCCAGCCCGGGATGAAGGCGCGCGATGGTGTGGATACCGGCCAGGTTATGCGGCTGGTGCTGGGGCGCGAGCGGCACCAGCGTTTCCAGCGCCGCCAGGCTGGCAGGATCGATGCGCACCGGCGCGGCAAAGCGCGTTCCGCCATGCACCACGCGGTGGCCGACCGCGGTCAAAGCCGCCCCACCGGCGCTGTCTTCGCATGCGGCCAGCACCCGTTCGAGCGCCGCGGGGAGACGTTCGGGGCCATCGGGCAGATCCGTTTCCCGGCGCAACCGTCCCTGGGCATCGCACAAGTGCAGGCGCGCGGGGTTGTCGTGATAGTCGACGAATGCGCGCAGGTGACGCACCAGCGCCCCGCCGCGGGCACGGCCGAACAGCGCCATCTTCAGCGACGACGAGCCCGCATTGACGACCAGATAACTCATGCGCGACTGCAGGCGGTGGCGCGGCGACGGCATCCCGGGGCGGCCATTCGCACCGCCCATTGATGCATGTCAACGCCCGGCGAATGGACACGGCCTATCGTTGGATTTTCGCACCAGGTAGAGCATCCCATGCAATCACTTCCTCATCATTATCACGTCCATGCCCGGGGTTCGACGGAAGGCGAGATTCGCCTCGGCGCCGATGGACTGCCCGAACTCGCGGCCACCGCGCCGCCGGAATTCGATGGCCCGGCCGGCTACTGGTCGCCCGAGACCCTGCTGATGGCCGCCGTGGCCGGCTGTTTCGTGCTCACGTTCCGCGGCGTCGCGCGCGCCTCCAGGCTCGATTGGGCGCGCATCGAGTGCGACGTCCACGGCGTGCTGGAACGCCACGAGGGCCGCAACCATTTTTCGCGCCTCACCGTGAAACCGCATCTGGTGGTCCGCGACGCGGCCGACGAGCACCTGGCGCGCCAGTGTCTGGACAAGGCCGAAACGGCCTGTCTGGTCACCAATTCGCTGACCGCCGACATCCAGCTCAAGCCGCGTATCGAGGTGATCGAAGACGCCTGATCGGCCGTGGTACC
Source organism: Salinisphaera sp. RV14 (assembly GCF_052044135.1). Classification (NCBI taxonomy): domain Bacteria; kingdom Pseudomonadati; phylum Pseudomonadota; class Gammaproteobacteria; order Salinisphaerales; family Salinisphaeraceae; genus Salinisphaera; species Salinisphaera sp. RV14. The sequence continues at coordinate 43,782 of NZ_JBQDYF010000024.1, read as the reverse complement.
GACATCCACCGGCGCCCATCACGCCGCGCGATCCGGCGCGGCGTCCTCACCCAATGCCTTGATCGCCTGGACCATCCGGGTAAGCACGGCCTGGGCATCGCCGTACACCATGTTGCAGTTGTCGGCATAGAACAATGCATTCTCCACCCCGGCATAGCCCTTGCCCTGGCCCCGCTTGATCACATAGATCTGATGCGCCCGATCGACATCGAGAATCGGCATGCCGTAGATCGGCGACGATTTCTCGGTGCGCGCCGCGGGGTTGACCACATCGTTTGCTCCAATCACCAGCGCGATATCGGTGTCGGCGAATTCCGCATTGATGTCATCGCGCTCATAGAGCAGGTCGTAGGGCACGCCGGCCTCGGCCAACAGCACATCCATATGCCCCGGCATACGGCCCGCCACCGGGTGAATGGCAAATTTCACGGCCACGCCCGCGGCCTGCAGCAGTTTCACCAATTCATACAGCTTGTGCTGCGCCTGGGCCGCCGCCAACCCATAGCCGGGCGCGATGATCACCTTGCCCGCATAACGCATGGCGATGGCGGCGTCGCTGGCTTCCGTGGGCTTGAGACGGCCGCTCATCGCCGCGCCGGACGCCTCCTCGGCGATGGCGCCGAAATTGCTGAACAGCACGTTGCGCACCGAGCGGTTCATGGCGCGCGCCATCAACAGCGTAAGCAGGGTGCCGGCCGAGCCGACCACCATGCCGGCGATCATCAGCACCGGATTGCCGAGCACATATCCATCCAGGCCGACCGCCAGGCCAGTGAAAGCGTTGTAGAGTGAAATCACCACCGGCATATCGGCCCCGCCGATCGGCAGCGTCACCAGAACACCGAGCGCGAACGCGGCCCCAAAGAATGACACAGCGAGCGCCGACGTTCCGGCGCCGCCCGGCATGATCAGGATACCGGCGCCGAGCAGCACCAGGGCCGCCAGCACGCCGGCGTTGATGAACTGTTGCCCGCGCACGCGCCAGGGTGCGCCCAGCCGGCCATCGAGCTTGGCCCAGGCCACCACCGAGCCCGATAACGATATCGAACCGATGGCGGCACCGAGCAGCGTGACGCCCCAGTGCGCCAGACCCGTGCCGGTGCCGGCGACCAGCTCGGCCGCCGCAATCGCCGCCGCGGCGCCGCCGCCCATGCCGTTGTAGAGCGCCACCATCTGCGGCATGGCCGTGATCGCCACCCGCCGGCCGGTCCATGCCGCCCAGCCCAGGCCGAGCGCCAGCGCGAGCGCGGCCAGCCCGATTTTCAGCCCCAGCCCGGCCCGCGCGGCGGCCGGGACATCCAGCACGTGTAAGAAACTGGCCACGATCACCACCAGCATGCCCGCCCCCGCGAGCACGATGCCGCCGTGCGCCGTGACCGGCGACGACATGCGCTTGAGTCCATAGATCAGCAGGAAGGCGGCGACGAGACCGGCCAGTTCGATGCACAGTTGTATATTCACGGGTGGTTCCTCAACCCGGCTTGCGATCGCTGGGTTTGAACATCTGCAGCATGCGCTCGGTGACCACGTAGGCACCCGCCACGTTGGCCGAGCCCAACAGCACGCCGATGAAACCGATGGCCATGCCGGTAACGGAATGGGCATCGAGCAGTGCATACAGCGCCCCCACCACCACGATTCCGTGCACGAAATTGGAACCGGACATGAGCGGCGTGTGCAGAATCGCCGGTACCCGGGCGATCACCTCGTAGCCGGTGAATACCGCCAGCAGAAAGATATACAGGGCGATCACGCCGCCGATGGTCAGTTGTGCGTCCATACGGGCCTCGAGTCGATGCGTTATTCGGCAGTGACAGCGGCACTCGCGCGGGCCGGCTCGGCCGTGCCCCGCAGGCGCATGGCGGCCAGCACCTCGTCGGTCCAGTCCGGGGCGAGTTCGCCGTCGACGATCAATAGTTCGAGCAGGTTGCGCAGGTTGTGGGCGTACAGTTCGCTGGCGTGCTCGGCCAGCATCGACGGCACGTTGCACGGCGCGATCACGGTGACGCCGCCCTGGCGCACGGTCTCGCCGGGCCGGCTCAGCGCACAGTTGCCGCCACTGTCGGCGGCCAGATCGACGATCACGGCCCCCGGCTTCATGCCGGCCGCCTGTTCGGTGCTGATGAGCTCCGGCGCCGGGCGGCCCGGCACGGCCGCGGTGGTGATTACCATATCCGCGGCCTGAATATGCCGGGTCACGGCCCGGGCGACGGTTTCCTTCTCCGCGGGCGTCAGTTCCCGGGCGTAACCACCCTCGCCGCTGGCCTCCACGCCGGTATCGACGAAGCGGGCGCCGAGCGAAGCGGCCTCGGCGCGTGTTTCCGGGCGTACGTCGTAACCCGCGACCACCGCGCCCAGCCGGTGCGCCGTGGCGATGGCCTGCAAACCCGCCACACCCAAGCCCATCACCAGCACCGAGGCCGGCTGCAGGGACCCGGCAGCCGTGGTCATGCGCGGCAGAATCCGCCCCATTTGGGTCGCGCCCAGCAGCGGCGCGTAATAGCCGGCGAGCGCGGCCTGGCTCGACAAGGCATCGATGCCCTGCGCGCGGCTGATCCGCGGCACGCGCTCCATCGCCAGACAGATGACATGGCGCGCGGCAAGCCGCGCCAGCGCCGGCGCGGTTGTTGCGCCGCCGTGAGCGAAGCAGATCAGCAGGCTGCCCTCGCGCATGGCCTCGATGACACCGGGTTCCGGCAGCTGGACGGCGAGCACGATATCCGCGGCACTGACCAGCGCCGGGATGTCATCCACGATCTCCACTCCGGCAAACGCCTCGTCGCGACAGCCCATGGCCGCCCCGGCGCCGGCCTGCAAGGCCAGCCTGCAGCCCCATCGGGCCAACCGCTGGGCCACCGCCGGCACCATCGCCACGCGACGCTCACCGGGCTCGGTCTCACGCAATACCGCGACTCGAATCACCACGTCACCTGTCGGGCTGGTCCACAAATCAGGATCGATCATGCCGTGTGCCCGCGATGAGGCCTTGATTTCGGTCAAGTCATGCCGTCCGATCGGTCGCCGGCGGCGCGTCAGCGACCACGTTCTACCGCAGGCGGTGGGCTATTCCGTTGCGCCGTGGCCGGGATCGACTTGCGGCCCGCGCGCGGGCGGGCCGGCCGCCGCAAGGGCCGCAATCTCGGCGTCGGTGAACAGGCGCGAGCGCACGATGAAACGCACGCCATCGGCCGCTTCCAGGGAAAAGCTGTCGCCGCCCGCGGTCGTGACATCGATCGTGAGTTCGCATGACGCCCAATACTCGAACTGCGCCGGGCCGACGTAGAAGGGACAGCCTTCGATCTCGCCCAGCAGCACATCCCGGCTGCCCGCGCGGAAATCGGCCTGGCGCAAACACATCGGCGCGCTGCCCTCGCAGCAGCCGCCGGATAGATGAAAGATCAACGGTCCGTGGACGGCCGCCAGCCGGCGCACGAGCGCCGCCGCCCGCGGCGTGAATTGCAGTCGATCCGGCATACGACACCTCCCTCGACCCCGCGACCATCACCGGAACGCCCCGACGCTGGCGCCGGGGCGTTCGGGCTCAGCGATAGACCATGCCACCGTCGATGAGCACGGCCTGACCGGTCATGTAGTCGGAATCCGGGCCGGCGAGATAGGACACCAGTGCAGCCACGTCGTCGGGCGTCTCCGCTCGGCCGAGCGCAATGCCGCCCACGTATTTGTCGTAGGTTTCGCCCTTGGCTGCGCCCGTGAGCGAGGCGAACCGCGCATCGATCTCGTCCCACATGTCGGTGCCGACCACGCCCGGGCAGTAGGCATTGACGTTGATGCCCGAGGCGGCGAGTTCGCGTGCCGCGGCCTGGGTCAACGCCCGTACCGCGAATTTGGTGGCCGAATAGACGCCAAGCATGGCGAAACCCTCGTGGCCGGCAATCGAGGACGCATTGATGATCTTGCCCTTCTGGTTGCGCGCCCGGAATTTCTTCGCCGCCGCCTGGATGCCCCACAGCACACCCTCGATATTGACCCGGATGATACGGTCGACCTCTTCCGGCGTGACATCCAGGATCGGGTTCACCTGGGCGATGCCGGCATTATTGACCATCACATCGAATCCGCCGAGCTCGTGCTCGGCATGATCGACCGCCGCATGGACCTGATCGCGGTCCGAAACGTCGGCGACGAACGTGGTCACCCGCCGGCCGAGCGCCTCGATCTCGCGCGCCGCGGCCGCGAGCTTGTCGCCCTTGACATCGACCAGGGCGATATCCGCCCCGTCGCTGGCCAGCCGCCGGGCGATGCCCAGACCGATGCCCTGCGCACCGCCCGTGACCAGCGCGACCTTGTCTTCAATCGTCATCGTTCACTCCTTTTTCGCTAACAGTCGACGCAGAACCGGTGCCGACCCGGTCGTGATGACGCCCCGGTTCACATCCACCGCCGGCGCGCCACCCGTATCGATCCGTTCAGAACAAACCCATCGCTTTCGTGCTGTAGCTGACCAGCAGGTTCTTGGTCTGCTGATAATGATCGAGAATCATCTTGTGGGTCTCGCGCCCGAAGCCGGATTGCTTGTAGCCACCGAAGGCGGCATGGGCGGGATAGACGTGGTAGCAGTTGGTCCACACGCGGCCGGCCTGAATGGCGCGGCCGACGCGATAGGTATGATTGACGTTGCGCGACCACACGCCGGCGCCCAGCCCATAGAGCGTGTCGTTGCCGATTCGGATGGCGTCGTCCCTGTCCTTGAACGTCGTCACCGACAGCACCGGGCCGAAGATCTCTTCCTGGAAGATGCGCATCCTGTTCTGGCCGACGAAGACGGTCGGCTCGACGTAGTAGCCGTTGGCGAGCGCCTCGGCCACCTCGGCGCGTTGACCGCCGGTGCGACAGTCCGCGCCTTCCTGCTTGCCGACGTCGATGTAATTGAGAATCTTTTCGAGCTGGCCGGCCGAACACTGCGGCCCCATCTGGGTTTCGGGATCCAGCGGATCGCCGACCTTGATGGCGGCCACGCGGGCCACCGCCCGCTCCATGAACGCGTCGAAGATCGATTCCTGCACCAGTGCCCGGGACGGGCAGGTGCAGACCTCGCCCTTGTTGAAGGCGAACAACGCAAAGCCTTCCAGCGCCTTGTCGAAGAAGTCGTCGTCGGCGTCCATGACATCGGCAAAAAAGATGTTCGGCGACTTGCCGCCCAGTTCCATGGTCTGCGGAATGATGGTCTCCGCGGCGTACTGCATGATCTGGCGCCCAGTCGTGGTCTCGCCGGTGAACGCGATCTTGGCGATGCGCGGGCTGCGTGCCAGCGGGCCGCCGACTTCCGAGCCATGGCCGAACACGACATTCAGCACGCCGTCGGGCAACAGATCGCCGATCAGGTCCATGAGCACGGCCAGGCTCATCGGCGTATCCGAGGCCGGCTTGATCACCACACAGTTGCCCGCCGCCAGCGCCGGCGCCATCTTCCAGGCCGCCATCAGGAGCGGGAAGTTCCAGGGGATGATCTGGCCGACGACGCCCATCGGTTCCTTGAAGTGATAGGCAATCGTGTCGTGGTCGATCTCGCCGATGCTGCCCTCCTCGGCGCGGATGCAGCTCGCGAAGTAACGAAAATGATCGGCCGCCAGCGGAATGTCGGCGTTCAGCGTCTCGCGGATCGGCTTGCCGTTGTCGCGGGTTTCCACCCGGGCCAGCAGCTCGAGGTTGTCGGTGATGCGATCGGCGATGCGGTTGAGTATCGCCGCGCGCTGGCTCGGCGATTTCCGGGCCCACCCGGCCTTGGCGGCATGCGCCGCATCCAGCGCATGCTCGACGTCCTCGGCATCGGAACGCGCGATTTCGCACAGCGCACTGCCATCGATCGGGCTGGCATCGCTGAAGTAGCGCCCGTTCGCCGGCGCGCGCCATTCGCCGCCGATGAAGTTGTCATAGCGTGATCGCAGAATGCTTTCATCCAGTCTTGCGGATTGCGTCGGGTTCGGCATGGGTCCACTCCTGCATGTAAGGCCGCCTGGGCCGGTGGTAACGCGTGTGGCGCGCGCGGCGCGCCACCATGCCAAGGAGTCTAGGCCGCTGCCGCGCGCCGTCTTTGATCCTGATCACAGCAGCAAGACCCGGCGCTGCGCCCGGGCGCGACGGGTGGGTTATTCGACGCCGGCCGGGCCAGTTGCCACTGCCGCTAAAAGACCGCGCGGCGCCAGCGCGCTGTCGGCGCGACTGGCAATCACGACCGGCACGCGGGCGCCGACCACAGCCGCCAGATGCGCCAGATGCGTACCGGCACGATACTCGATCTGCCTGGCCCGCATGTTGCGGGCTTCGAGATCCGGCACGACCCGAACATCGGCCTGGCCCGCCAGCACCGACACGGTGCCCTTGGCCCGTGCGAGGCGCCGTAAAGTGCCATCAGCCGTTTCTGAACGCGGTGTTGTGGCGCCCGCACCCCGCCGGGATCAAGCGCCGGGCCGGGCGCCCCGATACGCCGTCATCGATTGCGTGCGGCGCCGACGATAAAAAATCATGGATTGGGATAGTATCGAAGTTTCGGTGCGGAAAAGTATTGATCCAGATCACAAGTCCATTTCCCAGAACGCCTACATTCGACACATATTCATCGTCTCGCAGGGCTCAGGCCCAGGAGAAGTCAGATGTCGATTCCCCGAATGGCCACGGTATCCGGTCGCCCCACCACGACCGCGCCGAGCCGCCCCTGGCCGCGACCGGCGGGGCCAACCACGGCCGGGCACGGCAAGTGTGTGGCCTGCATCTTCAAACCGCACTGCCTGCCCGCCGATCTCGACGGTGACAGCCTCAGTACCTTCGAGCATCAGATCTGGCGTTACTCGCGCCCGGTGAAAGCGGGCCAGACCCTCGTTCATCAGGGCGATGCAATCGATTCGCTCTATGCCTTGCGGGTCGGCTCCCTGAAGGCCTATATCGATGAGGCCGACGGCACCGAGCGGGTGATGGCCTTCCGGTTCCCCGGCGCGATCATCGGCCTTGCCGAACCGTACCAGAAGCAATGGGCGCGCAGCTTTGCGGCCCTCGAGGACAGCTGGCTGTGCCGCATCCCCTTGAACGCGATACACGATTCGCTGCAGCGCCAGTTGATTCGGCTGATGAGCGACTGTCTGCGGCGTGAGTACGAGTCGCATCTCACCCTGGCGCTGACCAGCGGCAGCCGAAGAGTCGTGTCGTTCCTGCTGGAGCTGAGCGGCATATTCAAGGCGCTGGGCCAGTCCCCGGGACATCTGCGCCTGCCCATGACTTACCTCGATGCCGCCAGCTATCTGGGCATGCGGCATGAGTCGCTCTCGCGCACGCTTTCCCAACTACAGAAACAGGGCCTGATCCGGAAAAGCGGCAAGGAGATTCATATCGACGATCTGCCCGGATTGAACCGCCTCAAGAACGACGACGCCGTCGTGCCCGCCGCCGACCGCTTCATCACAAGGCCAAAATCGGATGACGGGTCCCCCGCGGCCGACCCGGGCCGAACCGATACCCGGCGACGTGCCATCATCTGAGACGGGCGCAGGCGACGGACGGGCTCAGGAGTCGTCGTTCGGCCGTTCCTGCAGCCGGTAGCCATCGAAGGCATTCACCGATGGCGGCTGCGCCTGGTTGTCGCCTTCCGGGTCGCGCCCCTGCAGCCGCTCGGCGAATGCCTGCAGCAGGGCCTCGCTCTGCGGCAGCGCCTCCAGCAGACTATGCCCGGTGCGGCCATGCGCCGCGAACAGCCTGATCAGCGCGGTGAGTTCCCGGCACGACGGCTCGGTCCGCCGCGCCGACACATGCGCCCGCAGACGCTGCCGACGCTGCAGGATGAGCTGTTCCTGGCGCCGCAGACGCAGCCACCGATGCCGATGGACGGGTGACGCCGTGCAGGGCTGCGGCTCGAGCAACGCCGTTTCAGCAGACAAGTAGGCATCCGCCCGGGCGCTGAATATCCGGAGGCGCTCGCCTGCGCGCGCCCATTCCGACGCTTCGATCGCCGTCTGCATCTCCTTGAGCAGCGATACGCAGTAGTGGTTGCCGAGCATCGCCAGAACTGAAAAAGTCGTCATCGATTGATTTTATCATGGAACATTCGATTATCTTTGCGCTCCGGGACGCCGATCCCCTTGACTTCGCTCAATAATCGGCTGTCTACGCCCGCACTGTCGACACTGGATAAACGGTCGCAGATCACCGGCACATCCGGCACCCCGGCAACGGCGCGGCCCCGACCGCAAGCATACGCGCCCGGAGCCAACGGTCGCGCAAGACGCTGCGCCGGCGGCGCCGCTCAGTACGTCTCGGACCAGTCCTCGGTGGCGCATCGGGTCAGGCGTGCCGGATCCGTGAGGGTCACGTTTTTGCCTCGCACGGTGAGCATTCCCGCCGTCTGCAAACGGCGAAAGGCGCGGGATACGGTTTCCTGGGTCAAACCCAGATAGTTGGCAATCTCGGCACGCGACATGGGCAGCCGCAGCACGGTCGCGGCGCGCCCATTGCGGCCCAGCCGACAGCTGAAACTCAGCAACAGGATGGCGAGGCGTTCTATCGAGCGTCGCTGGTTGACGACCAGCAAGAGCTGCTCGTGTTGTGCCAGGGCACGACCGACCAGGTCCACGAACGCGTCGCGCAAGGCCGGCGCCTGGTGCATCGCTTCCTGCAGGCGGTGCAGCGGGAGGACGCGGACCCGGCTGGCGGTCACCGCGCTGGCCATACAGACGTGTTCACGTCGGGGCAGCGCATCCAGCCCCGCCAGCTCGGTGGGAAAATGAAATCCGGTGATCTGTTCGCGCCCTTCATTATCGACAATGACGGTTTTGAGCAGCCCGTACGTGACGCAGTACAAGGCGTGCATGCCGTGGCCCTGGCGGAACAGCGTTTCGCCGCGGACCAATTGACGCTCGCGCCACACTTCGTCGCCCAGCTGAGCCAGCGCAAGCGGGGACAGCGAATGCGGCAGGCAGAGCTCGTGGATGCTGGCGTTGCGGCTGTAATGCAGCAAGTCGGCGACGCGCAAACCCGGGTCGGATGCATGCTCGGTCATGCCTCAACACGCCACTAGCGTGGGCACCATCATGTTGCGCATCAGCGCCCGGCTCGTGGCGCCGACCACCAGTTTGCGCAGCCTGGCGTGTCCGTATGCCCCCATGCAGAGCAGATCCCCGCCCTTGTCCGCGACCACGGAAAGCAGCACTTCACTGACTTCCAACGCACCCGCCGCGACCGTCGTGATCGAGGCCTCGACCCGATGGCGCGCGAGATACGATGCGATGTCATCGCCGGTCACGGGGGCGACGGTCCCGGGCGGGCGCGTTGTCTCGGTCACGATGACGATATCGACAGCTCGGGCATGCATCAGCAGGGGCAATGCCGCACTGACCATGCGCGCCGACTCGGGCGATGCATTCCATGCCAGCACCACACGGCTGCCCACGCTGGAAAACCGATCCGCACGCGGGACAACCAGCACGGGACGCCCGGACAGCAGCGCGATGTGCACCGGCGCGTCGTAGCCGGCGTACCGCGAGCCATCGTTCGGATCGAACTGCCGGGTCATGATGAGATCCGAGTAAAGCCCCTCCTGCGCGATGGTATCGACCCACGACCCGGTTGCGGAAAACCGGCGCCAGGCCACATCCGGATATTGCTGCGCCAGCGCGTCGAATTCATCCATCGCCGCAGCGCCCTGGGCCGAGGCACGACTCGGATTGTCGGCATCGGCCGCGCCGGGATGCACGGCCGTAACCTGGGCGCGATGCTCACGTGCCAGCAGCAGCGCGTATTCACATACGGCCGCTCGTTCGCGGCGACTGCTCACGTCCAGCAGAATATGGGTGTAATTCATCATCGTCCCGCCCTCGATCCCGGGGCCGCGTCACGGGCCCCGCATTCATCCGCAGGCATCATATGCCGGCCCGCCGGGGTCAAGATTAAACAGGCCCCGCCCGGCGTGCATGCCTGACCGGGCGCGATGGCCCGCCGCGTCGCCGGCGCCGCGGCCTTCCACGCATGCGCTGTAACGCCGCCGTAACCAGACTGAATGAGTCGCCACGTCAGGACGTTGACTCCGGTCAACGACGTCGGCCGCGCCGAACAAGCAACCGCCCCATGATCGGCACCGGACACCCGCCGCCTCAGGCCGTGTACGCCGGATCGCATGATCGCCGTGTGGTATTCATGACATAAGTCATAAAACACGATGTGGGCGTGGCTAGCATGGGGTCCTCGTCCGACCACTTCGATTCCAAGCATGAAAGCGTCGACCCGGGACCCGACATGCCGCCCGCCCCGCGCGGGCCGGATCGACCGGCCCTCGGCGCGAACGCGTCGAAACGGCAATTGCCATGCATGCGTGTTCAAGTCGGGCTGCCTGCCGGCCGAGCTCGAGGACCAGCACCTGACCCGCTTTGAACAGACAGTCGGGCGCCCACAGCACCCACTGCGCGCCGGCCAGATACTGGTGCGCCAGGGGGACCCGATCGATACCCTGTATGCCCTGCGCGCCGGCGCCATGAAGGCTTTTTTCGACGCCGCCGATGGTACCGAGCGCGTGATGGCCTTTCGGTTCCCGGGGACGATCATCGGCCTGGCCGAGGCCTATCAAACGCGCTGGTCGCGAAGTCTTTCCGCCCTGGAAGACTCATGGCTGTGTCACATCCCGCTGCATGCGATCGACAATGTCCTTCAGCGCCAGTTGATGCATTTGATGAGCGAGTGCCTGCGGCGTGAATACGAGGCGCATCTCACGCTTGCCCTGAACGGCGGCGCGCGAAGAGTCATTGCGTTTCTGCTCGACCTGAGCGCGATATTCAGCGCCCGCGGGCAATCGGCCGTTGATCTGCGGCTGCCCATGACCTACCTCGATATCGCCAGCCATCTCGGCATGCGTCATGAATCCCTTTCGCGCACACTCTCGCAACTCGAACAACAAGGGCTTATTCAAAAAAGCGGCCGGATCATACATCTGAGCGATATCGACCGGCTGCGCCGTATCAAACACGAGATGGAAACACCGTGATCACGATGGCCATGCGCCCCGGCGCCAGCCGATGCCGGGGTTTTTCAGTTGTTCTTGTGCCAGTAATAGGAGCGCTCCCCGCCGGGACTGGCCTCGATCCGCGTACCGGCACGGCCCACAAGCAACAGTTCCGCATCGTTGAGGCGCCCGATCGCCGCGAAGCCGCCGGTCTCGCGAACAAACGCCTGGGCTGCGGCGATCTTCGGCGCCATGGAACCACCGGCAAACGTAATATCGTCCAGCGCGTCGGCGCCGACACGGCGCAGACGGCGGGCCTGCGGGGTACCGAAATCGGTCTGTACCGCATCGACATCCGTGAGCATCAATAACGCGTCCGCTTTAAGCTGGCGGGCCAGCAGGGCGCTGGTCGCATCCTTGTCGATGACCGCCTCGACGCCGGCATAGCGGTCATCCTCACGTCGCACCACCGGAATCCCCCCGCCGCCGGCGCAGATCGGGATCATGCGATGCCTGAGCAACAGGCCGATTGCGTCCAGCTCCAGAATGCGCCGCGGCGCCGGCGACGGCACCACCCGGCGATACGACGCCCCATCGGCGGCAATGTTCCAGCCATGTCGGACGGACAGGGCGTCGGCCTCGTGGCGGCTATACACCGGACCAATCGGCTTGGAGGGCGTTGCGAACGCCGCGTCATGCCGATCCACCTCCACCTGGGTCAGCAACGTCACCACGCGACGATTCAGCGGCAGTACGTTGGCCAGTTCCTGCTCCAGCAGATAGCCGATCATGCCCTCGGACTCGGCCCCCAGGACATCGAGTGGATACGCCTCGTCCGCCTTGTAGGCGTCGTTTTGCAACGCCAACAGTCCGACCTGGGGCCCGTTGCCATGCGCGATCACCAGCTCGTGACCAGCGGCCACGATGGGCAGCAGCGCTTCGGCCGCCACCCGGGCATTCTCGCGTTGATTTTCGGCACTCAGGGGCTGTCCGCGCCGCAGTAGCGCATTCCCGCCGAGTGCGGCCACGACCCGCATCTCAGCGCCCCAGCGTGGCGACCATGATCGCCTTGATGGTATGCAGCCGGTTCTCGGCCTGATCGAATACGATGGAGTGCCCGGATTCGAAGACCTCGTCGGTGACCTCCATCGCCTCGAGACCGTGGGTCTGAAATATCTTCTCACCGTAGGTGGTCTCGCGGTTGTGGAACGCCGGCAGGCAGTGCATGACGCCTACGCCCGGGTTGCCGGTCAGATCGAGCATGCGCCGATTGATCTGGTACGGCTGCAGCAAGTCGATCCGCGCGGCCCAGGCCTGTTCCGGCTCGCCCATCGAAACCCATACATCGGTGTAGAGAAAATCCACGCCGGCCACCGCCTCGCTCACGTCATCGCTGACCCGAATACGCGCGCCGGTGTGCTCAGCGAGCTCGCGGCAGTATGCCAGGTGCTCGGCAGCCGGCTGGCGCGCGGCCGGTGCCGCGATATGACACCCCATGCCGAGCTTGGCGGCGCCCACCATGAGCGATATGGCGACGTTGTTGTGGCCGTCGCCGACGAAGCAGAAAGTGATGTCCTTGAGCGGCTTGTCGCTGTGCTCGCGCATGGTCAGGAAATCGGCGAGCACCTGGGTCGGATGGAAGTCGGCCGTCAGCCCGTTCCAGACCGGTACGCCGGCATACGCTGCCAGCTCTTCGACGATGTTCTGGCCGAAACCGCGATACTCGATGGCATCGAACATGCGCCCGAGCACCCGCGCGGTGTCCTTGATGCTTTCCTTGACTCCCATATGCGACCCGCTCGGGCCGAGATAGGTCACATGCGCGCCCTGGTCGTGGGCCGCGACCTCGAAAGCGCAGCGCGTACGGGTGCTGTCCTTTTCGAACAACAGCGCGATATTGCGACCGAGCAGCCGCGGCTGCTCGGTGCCGGCGGCCTTGGCCGCCTTCAACTCGCGCGACAGATCGAGCAGATAGCCGATCTCCGCCGGACTGAAATCCTTGAGGGTGAGAAAACTGCGGTTGCAGAGATTGAAAGGCATAATCGGATTCCTTGGGAACAGGCGAACTAGACGGGATCGCGCTCGAGCGGGCAGCTCATGCAGTGCGCCCCGCCACGTCCGCGCGACAACTCGAAGCCGGGGATGGTGATCACCTCGACGCCGGCCTTGCGCAGCTGGGTATTGCTGTAGACATTGCGGTCGTAGGCGACAACCACGCCGGGCGCGATCGCCAGTACGTTGTTGCCGTCGTCCCATTGCTCGCGTTCGGCTTCGTATTCGTCGCCGCCGGTGGCGATCACGCGCAGCGTCCTGACCCCGAGCGCATCCGTCACCGCGTCGAGGAAGCTGGTCTCGGGGCGCAGATCGAGCGTGCCTTCGCGCTCGCCGGGGCGAAGGCTCCAGGTCCGGAACGATTCGACGGCGGCGGGAAACATCGTCGCCGCATCGCGGTCGAGCAATGTGAATACCGTATCCAGGTGCATGGCCGCACGCGCCTTGGGGAACGCGGCGGCGATCACGCGCTCGGCCCCGCCGCCGGCGAACAGATTCAGCGCCAGCGCTTCGACCGCCTGTGGCGTCGTGCGCTCGCCCATGCCGACAAGCACGGTGCCCTGGCCGATGGGCATGACGTCGCCGCCCTCGATGGTCTGGCCGTCGTAGCTGCGTGCCTCGTCACCGAACCAGAACGCAAACGGCTGATCGCGGAACAGTGGGTGGAAGCGATAGATCGCCTGGTAATTGAGTGTTTCGCGGCGCCGCGCCGGCTTGGCCATCGGGTTCACCGAGACCCCGCCGTAGATCCAGCATGAGGTATCGCGCGTAAACAGATTATTCGGCAGTGGCGGCAGGATGAAGTCGTGGCCATCCATGACTTCGGTCGTCAGGCCCGTACCGTGGAACGGGCTCTCGGCGCGGGCAAGGCCGCCGATGAGCAGGTCAGTCAGTTCCCGGGCCGGCAGCTCGGCGAGATAGGCCCGCACTTCGGCGCACAGCGCGACACCGATATTGCCGGGCGTAATCGCGCGCTCGAGCAACCAATGCCGCGCCTCGGCATCCTCGAGGGTCTCGGTGAGCAGGCGCTGGAGATACAGCACTTCGACGTCGCGCTCACGCAGCGAATCCACGAACACATCGTGCTCCTCGCGGGCGCGCTTGACCCAGAGCACATCGTCGAACAACAGGGCTTCGCGGTTGCCCGGCGTCAGCCGGCGCAAACTCAGATCGGGACGATGGACCAGCACGCGCCGCAGCGTGCCGACTTCGGAATGGGTGCCCAGCTGGCTCATGATCTAACTCCTCGGAACGGACAAACGTCGACGCGCGCGGCGGCCCGCCGCATCGATGCCGGGTAGACGGCGCCCGCCGACGCCGACGCGGCTCATTCGTGCACCACGTAGGTGTACAGCCGCGTGCGACCATCGCCTTCGGCGACCGCGTACAGGCCCTGGATTTCGTTGGCAAAACCGGCGAAGCGATTGGCCGCGGCCTCGAACACACGGAAATAATCGAGCATCGGGCGGGCCGCTTCGTCATAGCGCTCGCCGGGCACGATGACGCCGATGCCCGGCGGATAGACCAGCGCGAGCGTGGCCGCGATACGGCCCTCGATCTCGTCGATCGGCAGAAAATCCACGTCGTTTGCAATCAGGCGGTCGGTCGCCTGCTTGGGCGTGAGCGCGATCTCGGGAAAATGGGCGACACGGAACTGTTCACGTTGCAGGCTGGCGGTGTCGGCATCGCGATAGAAGGCATGCATCTCGGCGCACAAATCGCGCAGGCCGAGACCGGCGTAGCGCGCGCCGTGCGCCGCCACGAATGCCGGAATCACCGCGTCCAGCGGCGCATTGGCGTCATGCAGCCGTTTGAAGGCAACCAGGGCACTCAACAACGTACCGGCCTTGCTCGCCTCCAGGCCCGGCGTCAGCAGGAACAACAGGCTGTTGAGATCGTTCTTCTCGGGCACGATGCCCTGCTCGCGCAGATACTGCGCCACCACCGGGGCGGCAATACCGTGCTCGGCGTAGGCGCCGGTGGCCGGATTCAGCCCCGGCGTGAGCAAGGTAAGCTTGTTCGGATCGGTCATCGCATAGCCCGGCACGAGATGGCCGAAGCCGTGCCAGTCCGCCCCGGGGGCGAGCGCCCAGCAGGCCGGGTCGCTGGCCAGCCGATCGGTCTCGATGTCCGCCCAGGCGACCTCCTCGTCGATGGCTTCCCAGGGGCCCGACTGTGACAACCGCAGCCGATCCGGCACGAAGGGATCGAAGAACCAGCGCTTCGCCCGATCGGATTCGGTTGTCTCGTAATGGTGCTTGAGCTGGCGAATCTTCTTGCGCAGCTCGATGCCCAGACGAATGGTCTCGTCCCAGAGCACCTGACCGGAACGCCCCTTCATCATCTGCGCGCCCACATCCAGCGAGGCGAACAAGGGATAGTAGGGCGACGTCGAGGCATGCAGCATGTACATCTCGTTGAAGCGACGATGCTCGATGCAGCGTTTCTGGCCCGCGATATGCGCGTCGCGCACATGAATCTGCGACGCCTGCGAGAACCCGGCGAGCTGCTTGTGGGTCGACTGCGTGGCGATGATGCCGGGCTGCTTGTCGCCCAGGGATTCCAGCCCCATCGCGAAATGACCCGCAAACAGCGGGTGGAATTTCATGAAACCGGCCCAGGCTTCGTCGAAAAGAATGTAGTCGCAAAGCGGGCCCAGTTTTTCCAGGATCATCTGCGCGTTGTAGATGCTGCCGTCGTAACTGCATTGTTCGATCACGGCGACACGGAACGGCCGCTCGCGATCGGCGATCGAGGCATCGGCGACCAGCGGATTGCGGCGAATCGACTCGCGGATGCGGTTTTCATCCAGTGCGTCGTGATCGATCGGCCCGATCAGGCCGTAGCCGTTGCGCTGGGTCGGCAGATAGACCGGAATGCCGCCGGCCAGCACCAGCGCGCCGTGATGGGCCGACTTGTGGTTGTTGCGATCGAACAGCACCAGGTCGTCGCGGCCGACCAGGGCGCTGAGTACGACCTTGTTCGACGTCGAGGTGCCGTTGAGCACGAAATAGGTGCGGTCGGCACCGAAGATCTTCGCTGCCTCGCGCTGGGCTGCCAGCGCCGGGCCTTCGTGGGTGAGCAGATCGCCGAGTTCGACCACCGAGTTGTCCAGGTCGTTACGGAAGATCGCTTCGCCGAAATGTTCGACGAACACCCGCCCGATCGGGCTTTTGCTGTAGAACACCCCGCCGTTGTGCCCCGGACAGGTCCAGACCTGGTTACCCTGTGCCGCGTAATCGACCATCGCGCCGAAGAACGGCGTCTTGAGCGATTCCGCATAGCCATGCAGGTGGCGCGCCAGGTTCTCGGCAATGAACCCCGGCGAATCCTCGGACAGGAAGATATAGCCGGTCACCCGATCGAGCGTGGCCTCCGAAATCGCGGCCAACTGCATGCGCTCTGTCAGCAGAAAAATCGGGCATTCGAGCCCCCGTTCGCGCACCCAGGCCACCAGGGCGTCCGTGTGTTCGGTATCGCCCTGCTCGTCCCACTGCAGCACGAGACAGCCGAATGAGGCATTGCTGCGGATGAGAAAACGCGTCTCCTCCACCGAGGCGGCCCGAGCTACCTCATAACCCAGTTCCTCGATCGCGTCCACGATCCGTTGCAGGTGGCGTCGTTCGGCTGTGTCCCGGCCGCCGTCGGCACCGTAGAACAGAAACTGGAACAGATGATCGTAGGACATCGGGGTGGCCTTGATGGCAGACATGGAATTGCGGATCAGTGAGGGCGCGGCCATACTCAGCCGATGCCGACGGTGCCGGTGACAATCAGCGCCAGCGCGACCGCGGCCACCCCCACAAGGCCAATGCTGGCCGCGCTCTCACGACGACTGAACACGGGCATATCCGGGCTGTTGTGGCGCCGGGTGTACCAGTACACCGGGATGCCGAGGGCGAAGATGATGGTCGACAACAGAATGAATTGCGGGCCGGCCGCGTACAGCATCCACACGGCGTAGACCGTGCCGAGGATGCCGCTGATCAGCGCCGGGCGCCGGTGTTCGTGACCATGGGCCTCGGCAAAAGCCGGCGTACGTGCATAGCGCCACAGATAGGCGGTGCTCGCCAGATAGGGCGGCAACACCATCACGCCGGTGATCGCCACCAGCCACAACCACGCGTTATGCGCGAACAGCACCACGAACATCGTGGCCTGCATCACCGCCGAGGATAGCCACAGCGACGGCGCCGGCGAGTGATGCCGGTTCTCATGCCCCAGCGCCGCCGGAAACACGCCATCCTTGGCGCCCTCGAACGGCAGTTCGGCCACCATGATGGTCCAGGCCAGCCAGCAACTCAGCAGCGAGACCAGCACGGAAAGAATCATGGCGAAGGCACCCCAGTTGCCCACGGCCTGCTTGAGCACATACGCGGTTGAGGGGCCCTTCAGAGCGGCCAGTTCCGGCTGCGACAACAGCGCGAACGGCAGCACCGACACCAGGAAATACAGAAGCAGACAAAGGATGAGCCCGATAAAGGTCGCCCGGCCGACCTCCTCTTTGTTCCGGGCACGGCCGGAGACGACAACCGCGCCCTCGATGCCGATGAATACCCAGAGCGTGACCATCATCGTGCTCTTGACCTGTGTCAGCAGGTTACCGAGATGCAGCTGGCGCCCCCAGATGTCGCTGGAAAACTGGGCACTATTGAAGAATACGGCCAGAATGACGATAAAAGCGATGATCGGCACGATCTTGGTCGCTGTCGCGATCGCGTTGAGGAACGCCGCGCGCTTGACACCCAACAACACCACGAAGTGCATGGCCCAGATCAACAGCGAGCCGCCGATGATCGCCGGCCAGCCAGTGGCCACGTTCGGAAAGTAGTAGCCGAATGTCTGCATGACGAGCACAGCGAACGCCACGTTGCCGAAGGCCGCGCTGAGCCAGTAGCCCCAGGCCATCTGAAAGCCGGCGAAGCGCCCGAAACCTTCGCGCGCGTAGGTATAGATACCGGCATCCAGGTCCGGGCGCTTGTCGGCCAGGGTGCGGAAGGTATTGGCAAGGAAGAACATGCCGACGCCGGTCACGACCCAGGCGATGACCACCGCCATCAGCGACGCCCCGACCGCCATGTTCTGCGGCAGGTTGAACACCCCGCCACCAATCATGGCGCCCACCACCATGCCGACCAGGCTGATCAGGCCGACCTTGCGGCCGGCCGGCTGTTCTGCCACGGCGACCTTGTCCTCGACTAGCGCACTCATGCGTCCAACCTCCGCGTGGCCGTTTTCGGCCTCGAAAATTTGTTAACCCCCAGCAAACCGGGCCATCGATGACAAGACCCGGCTCGAAAACAAAGATAGAGGGCTTTGCCGGTCGCCGAATTGACCGGCGTCAACTCCAACGCGGAAAGTCGCTCAATCGATGCAAATACACGGCACGCTATAGCGTGGGCCGTCATCGGACTCGGCGATCGAAAGGCCGTGCACTTCGCCGGCGAAGCCCGGAAACTCCACTTCGGTTGCTCGACAGAATTCCAGATAGGTCTCGATCGCGCGCTCCGCCCTGCCAAAGCGCTCGCCCGGCATGATGAGTGGGATGCCCGGGGGATACGGCACCAGCATGACGGCGGCGATCCGCCCTTCGAGGGCATCGATCGGCACGTTGTCCACACGTCGGCGCACGAGTGCGTCGTAGGCCTCGGCCGGCGTCATCGCCGCGTCGGGGATGGTGGTGTAGATCTCCTGCATCAGACGCAGCGCGCCGCGGCGCGCAATCAACGCGTGCATGCGCTGACAGAGATCGCGCAGCCCGAGCCCGGCGTAGACCGCTTCGTGCTCGGCGTACAGCGCGGGAAACACCTGCGCGACCGGCGCGTTGGTATCGAACAGCGCCTTGAACTCGAACAGCTCGGCGAGCAGGCTGCCCCACTTGCCGCGGGTGACCCCGATCGAAAACAACACGAGGAAGGAGTACAGGCCGGTCTTTTCGACCACCAGGCCGCGATTCCAGAGAAACCGTGCCACCACGGCCGCGGGTATGCCCCACCCGCCCGACACGCCGTCTGCGCCGATGCCGGGGGTGAGAATCGTGACCTTGATCGGATCCAGCATCACATGGCCGCTGGCCAGCACATCGAAGCCGTGCCAGTCCTCGCCGTGACGCACCCACCAGTCCGCCGGTGCCAGCGTTTGCGCCGGGTTGCCAGCCGTCGTCGGCCCCGGCTCGCCGATCGCCGCGGGCGATTGCCATAGTTGAAACCACCAGTCCTGGCTACTCAGTTCCCCGGCGACTTGAGCGAAGCGTTGGCGAAACGCCAGGGCTTCGTTGAGCGTGTCGTCGATCAACGCCTGACCGCCCGGGCCGCGCATCATGCGGGTGGCCACGTCCAGCGACGCGATGATGCCGTACTGCGGCGAGGTCGACGTATGCATCATGAACGCTTCGTTGAAGCGCTCGGCATCATGCGGCTGTTCGTCGGTCTCGCGTACATGCACCATCGAGGCCTGCGAGAACGCGGCCAGCAGCTTGTGCGTGGATTGCGTGGCGAACGTGGCCGGCTGGCCCGGGCGCGCGGCGCCTTCGGCCATGCCGAAGCGCCCGGCATAGAATGGATGAAACCGGGCGTAGGCGAACCAGGCCTCGTCGAAATGCAGCACGTCCACGGTCCCGGCCAACGTCTCGCGTAGAGCGTCGATGTCGTAGCACAGCCCGTCGTAGGTGGAATTGGTGATCACCGCCAGCCGGGCGTGTGCCTGGCCGGCCGGTACCAGCGGATGCGCCGCCAGACGCTCGGCGATGCGTTCGGCGGTGAGTTCCGCGCGCGGAATCGGGCCGATGATGCCGTAGGCATTGCGAGTGGTCGGCAGATAGATCGGTATCGCGCCGGTCATGACGATCGCGTGCAGGATCGACTTGTGGCAGTTGCGATCGACCAGCACCACATCGCCGCGCGCGACGTTGGCATGCCAGACGATCTTGTTGGCGGTCGACGTACCGTTGGTGACGAAATAGGTGCGATCGGCGCCGAAGGTCTCCGCCGCCTCGCGTTCGGCAGCGCCGACCACGCCGGAGTGTTCCAGCAGCGAACCCAGCTCCGGCACGGATACCGACAGGTCCGAACGCAGCACGTTCTCGCCGAAATATTCGAAGAACGCCCGGCCCACCGGCGACTTGAGAAACGCCACCCCGCCGCTGTGGCCCGGCGTGTGCCAGGAGTACTTGTACCGTTCGCCGTAGCGCACGAGCTCGGCAAAGAACGGCGGCAACAGCCGGTCCAGATATTCGCTGGCCGCCTCCTCGATATGGCCGGCGATGAAGACCGGCGTATCCTCGAGCTTCCAGAAATACCCGCGCACATGACGCAGCGCCTCGATGCTGATCGACTTGAGCGCGACCTTGTCGGTGCACAGAAAGATCGGGACCTCGGCATTGCGTGCGCGCACGCGCTCGATCAGCGTTTCGAGCGGCCCGCTCGATGCCACGCCGTCAATGTCGCCATTGATGACGACCGTGCTTATTTCCGGATGCGCCTGGATCAGGGCGGCGCCGTCGGCCGCACTGGCCGCATGCAGCACCGTGTGCAATCCCTCTTCCAGACGTCTTTTCAGGGCATGCACCATCTGGCCGCCGGCTCCCGTCTCCCGCCACTCGGGATCAATGATCAGGATCGGGAAATGCTGTCTCCAACTCATGACAAACCACTCGTATTCGATCCGGATCGGGCCCCATATTCCGGCAGGCTGCGGGTTGGCCATCCGCCGCGCGGCTCGATCGGCATTGCATCGAGGCCGCGACGGGCAACCGGCACCACAGGCGGCATGGCCGGTTCCGGGGCGATCGGTGTACGCGCAGGGGATCGGTCGCACCGGTCGCCTCGCGTACCCGAAGCCGTTTCGGAGTTTGCAGCGCATGCCCGCGTTGCTGCCGGCCTTGGTGAGGCCCGGATGGCTGAGAGAGCCCTTAACCTAGAGCGGTCACGGCAGGTGACTGTTGACCTCGGTCAAACGGGGAGCGGACACGGCCGCGCGGGCGAACCCGCGCTGCGGCGAACGGCACGGCGCGATTCCGGCGCGGTGCGCGGCCATATCGACGACTCGCGGGGCCGGTTCGTGGTTTGCGCGCGCTCGGACGGCGGCCCGGGCCGGGCCGCGCTTATTTCGCCGCGCCGAGGCGCAACGGCTTGGCCGGCGAGCGCCCCGGGTCGGCGAGATCCCGCTCCAGCCGATCGAGATCGGCTGCTTCCAGCGTCTCGTGCTCGAGCAGTTCCTGTGCCCCCCGTTCGAGCACGGCGCGATTTTTTTCCAGCGCGGTGTAAACGCGTTCGAACACGTCATGGATGATCGTGCGCACGGCGCGGTCGATGGCATCGGCGGTGTGTTCGCTGAACAGTCGCTCGCCCTGGCCGGGATAGCCGGGACCGAGATAGCTCGGCCGCTCGTTGTCGTAGGTCACATAACCGAGCTGTTCGTCCATGCCGTAACGCGCGACCATGCTGCGCGCGAGATCGGTCGCCTTGGACAGATCGTCGGCTGCGCCGGTCGACAGATGCTCGAAGATCAGTTTTTCCGCCGCCCGCCCTCCAAGCAGTACGGCAATCTTGTTCTCCAGTTCCTCGCGCGTCATGAGAAAGCGGTCCTCGATGGGCCGCTGCAGGGTGTAGCCCAACGCGCCGATCCCGCGCGGGATGATCGAGACCTTGTGCACCGGGTCCACGCCGGGCAGCAGCCGTGCCATCAGCGCGTGGCCCATCTCGTGGTGGGCGACGATTTCGCGCTCACGCGCGTTCAGGATGCGATTCTTCTTCTCGAGCCCCGCCACAATACGCTCGATGGCGTTGTTGAAATCGGCCATGGTGACGCCGTCGGCGCGGCGTCGAGTGGCCAGCAGTGCCGCCTCGTTGACCAGATTGGCCAGATCCGCGCCGGTGAAACCGGTGGTGAGGGCCGCCACCTGCTCCAACGCGACATCCTCGGCCAGCCGAATTTTCTTCGCATGCACCTGAAGGATTTGAATACGCCCGGCCTTGTCGGGTCGATCCACCAGAACCTGGCGGTCGAAACGCCCGGCGCGCAACAACGCGGGATCGAGGACCTCCGGCCGGTTGGTGGCCGCCAGCAGCACCAGGCCCCCGCTCGGATCGAAACCATCGAGTTCGACCAGCAGCTGATTGAGCGTCTGTTCGCGTTCGTCGTTACCGCCCTGATTGAACACACCACGAGCACGGCCCAGCGCGTCCAGCTCATCGATGAAGATGATGGCCGGCGCCTTGGCCCGCGCCTGCTGGAACAGATCGCGCACGCGTGCGGCGCCCACACCGACGAACATCTCGACGAATTCGGAGCCGCTGATCGAGAAGAACGGCACCTCGGCCTCGCCGGCCACGGCGCGCGCCAGCAGGGTCTTGCCCGTGCCGGGCGGGCCGACCAGCAGCACCCCCTTGGGAATATGCGCCCCGAGCGTGCCGTAGCGCTTGGGATCCTTGAGAAAATCGATCAGTTCGACCAGTTCCTCCTTGGCCTCGTCCACGCCGGCGACATCATCGAACGCGACCTTGGTATCGGTCTCGACATAAATCTTGGCCCGGCTCTTGCCGACCTGCATGAAACCACCGGCGCCGGCGTTACCGCCCCCCATCCGCCGCATGAGAAAGACCCAGACGGCCAGAAACAAACCCATCGGCAGAATCCACGACAACAGCGCGCCGATCCAGCTCGTATCGGGCGCACCGCGATAGGTCACCCCGGCCTTGTCCAGTTCAGCGCGGATGTCCGCGGGCACCCGCAGGGTGGTGAACTGGCGCTTGCCGTTCTGCGGTTGCTTGAATTCGCCGCTGATCGATTGCTGACCGACCACCACGCTCTTGATATGGCCTTGCGCGAGTTCGTGCTGGAACGCGCTGTAGGGCAGCTTGGCCGGCTGCGATCCGCCGGTCGAAAACTGCACCATCGCGATCAGCACCAGAACGGGGATCAGCACCGACCAGATATAAGGGTAGAGATTCTTGTTTATATTCATGAAATGTCAGTCCCGGTGATCGGATCGATTGGCCTCGTGCCGCGGGCCGCACCCGACCTGCCGTCGCCTTGATCGCGCATGGTCTTCATGCCGTTGTGATCGGCCCCGATTGATTGGCCCCGCCAGGCGAGACGCTGTCCTGCCTGGCGAACCGGATCTCGACCGCGCCATCCTCGCGCGTGACCTCGAAGCCCTCGCACGAGGCATCCACGGGCAGGCTGAGACTTCGCGCGAAGTGGCGCTGATGGCCGAGACGCGGCGCATAACCGCGATGTTCACCGTGCCAGAGACGCGGCCGCTCGCCGGTCAGCAACAGCACGCCATTGTTCACCGACAATCCGATATCGCGGGCCGCGACCCCCGGCAGCTCGATGCGAATCAGGTAGTGCCGGGCGAACCCGCGAATATCCACGCTCAGCATCCAGTCGTCGCCATACGCCGGCAACGCTCGCGTGACCGCGCCTGTGTCGACGCTGTGCCCCGGTGCACGAGGGGTCCGATTCATGCCTGCCTCCGACCGCATATCGCCCGGCGATCGCCGTGCCAACCATTGCATTCTGCGCGGCTTGCGGCCGCCATGGCTTGATCCGGGTCAATGACACCGCAACCGCCCGCGGCCGATTGGCGCGACAGTCGCGCGGCAACGTCGGTGCGTGCCTACGGCGCCGGCCAGCACCAGTCGCGGACTTCCGGCATGTCTTCACCGTGGTGCCGGATATACTGGCGGTGCTGAATGAGCTTGTCGTCCAGCAACCGCTTGAGCCGTGCCGCGCGGGCGTGCGGGCGCGGCAACTGGTCGATGGCATCGATTGTCAGGTGAAAGCGGTCGAGTCCGTTGAGCACGGTCATGTCGAACGGCGTGGTGATGGTGCCCTCCTCCTGGTAGCCATGAACGCGAATCCGCCGGTTACGCCGCTGATAGGTCAGGCGATGAATCAGCCACGGGTAGCCGTGGAACGCGAACACGACCGGCCGGTCCGTGGTGAACAGATCGTCGAAATCGGCATCGCTCAGGCCATGCGGATGTTCGCTGGCCGGCTGCAGCTTCATCAGATCGACCACGTTCACCACACGGACGGCGAGTTCCGGCAGATGCTCGCGCAGGATCGAGACGGCGGCCAGCGTCTCGAGCGTCGGCACATCGCCACAGCAGGCCATCACCAGATCCGGCTCGGCGTCGGCCTCGTTGCCGGCCCATTCCCACACCCCGATGCCCCGGCTGCAGTGCACGATGGCCTCGCCGGCCGCCAGCCATTGCGGTGCCGGGTGCTTGCCTGCGATCACTACATTCACGTAGTGGCAGCTGCGCAGACAGTGATCCATCACCGACAATAAACAGTTGCTATCCGGCGGAAGATAGACCCGCACGACTTCGGCCTTCTTGTTCACCACATGATCGATGAAACCCGGATCCTGGTGCGAGAAGCCATTGTGGTCCTGCCGCCACACATGCGAGGCGATCAGGTAGTTGAGCGATGCCAGAGGCGGCCGCCACGGCAGCCGCGCGGTGACCTTCAACCATTTCGCATGCTGGTTGAACATCGAGTCGATAATGTGGATGAAGGCCTCGTAGCAGTTGAACAGGCCGTGGCGGCCGGTCAGCAGGTAGCCTTCGAGCCAGCCCTGGCATTGATGCTCGCTGAGCACCTCCATCACCCGCCCGTCCGGGGCGAGCCATGCGTCGTCGTCCTGGATGTCGCCGAGCCACTGCCGCCGGGTCGCCTCGAACACCGCTTCGAGACCATTCGACAACGTTTCGTCGGGGCCGAAGATCCGGAAATTGCGGCGCGCTTCGTTCAGGCGGATCACGTCGCGCAGGAACGGGCCGAGCGCATGGGTATCGCCGATCCCCGGCGTGCCGGGCGCCGGTACATCGACCGCATAGTCGCGGAAGTCCGGCATCCGCAGATCGCGGCGCAACAATCCGCCATTGGCGTGCGGATTGGCCCCCATGCGACGGCCGCCCACCGGCGCCAGGTCGGCCAGTTCCGGGCGCAGCCTGCCACCCTCGTCGAACAGCTCGTCCGGGCGATAGCTTTGCAGCCAGGCTTCGAGCTGCGCCAGATGCGCCGGATTGCACCGCGGATCGGAAATCGGCACCTGATGGGCGCGGAACGTGCCCTCGACGGGTCGACCGTCGACCCGGACCGGCCCGGTCCACCCCTTGGGCGAGCGCAGCACGATCATTGGCCAGCGCGGACGTGCGCCGTGGCCGCCCGCCGCGACCCGCTCGCGGGCGCCGCGCCGGGCGGCGTCGATCTGTTCGATGGCCGCGTCCAGCGCCGTTGCCATGGCCTCATGCATGAGCGCCGGTTCACGGCCGGCGACCCGGATCGGCGTCCAGCCGTAGCCGCGCAGCAGCTGATCCAGTTCATCGTCGCCGATACGCGCCAGAATCGTGGGATTGGCGATTTTGTAGCCGTTGAGATGCAGGATCGGCAACACGGCGCCGTCGGTCGCCGGGTTCAGAAACTTGTTGCCATGCCAGGCCGTCGCCAGCGGCCCGGTCTCGGCCTCGCCATCGCCGATCACACAGGCGGCAATGAGCGCCGGGTTATCGTAGACGGCGCCGAAGGCATGGCTGAGTGAATAACCCAGCTCGCCACCTTCGTGGATCGAGCCGGGGCACTCCGGCGATGCGTGGCTCGGCACGCCGCCGGGAAAAGAGAACTGGACGAACAATTGCCGCAGGCCCGCCTCGTCGCAGCCCACGTTCGGATAGATCTCGCTGTACGTGCCCTCGAGATAGGTGTTCGCGTACACCGCCGGCCCACCATGCCCCGGGCCGGACAGATAGATCATGTCGAGATCGTACGCCTTGATCACCCGATTCAGGTGCGCATAGATGAAATTCTGGCCAGGCGTCGTTCCCCAGTGGCCCAGCAGCATGCGCTTGATATCGCCTGGTTCGAGCGGCCGGCGCAGCAGTGGATTGTCGAACAGATACATCTGCCCGACCGAGAGATAATTCGCCGCGCGCCAGTAGGCGTCGATGCGCTGCAACAGATCCGCGTCAAGCGTGGTCATCCCGTCTTTCCTTGCCGGGCGCGCGGAACGAATCCGGCGCCGCGCCGACCGGCGTCGCCGTCATTGCGTGTCTTGCCACGGGGGCCGCGAACGCGGGGCAATCGAAATCCCGCGGGCAGCACCCGCCCACAGGGTATGGTCATCGCCTGCCCAAGCGCGTCAGCGGCCTTCAACGGCCGCCTCTCAAGGCGGGGCATCGAGCGCGTGTCCGCGCAGGGCCGTCACGACGGCGATCCGGTGCCACGCGAACGCCACGGCTGCTATCGCTTCCATGCCGCGCGTCGCGCGCGACACTGCGGTCGCCACGGGCAATCGTATTCTTCGCACATGTTGCGTTCGTCGGTGCCGAAACAGGGAATCCCGCCGCGGCGAACCTGCTCGGCCCAGATCGCCCAGCGCCGGTGGGCGGCATCCGGCGCGCCGTGCAATACGGCGATTCGATCGTCGTAGACCTGTTGAAACTGCGTCGTTCGTGGCATGCCCATACTCCTCGCACGCGGCGGGCGCAAAAACCAGCACCCGCGAAAATCAAAGCTCCGTATCAAAGCTACGCCGGGGCTCCGACAGGAGTTTTGAGCGAGATCAAAAACGCCGGCGCCGATAACGCAATCGATCAGCGCCCCGGGCCGGCGCGATCGTAGATTTCGAGGTAGCGCGCGGCACTGGCCTGCCAGCTGAAATCCCGGGCCATGCCGGCGCGCTGCAGGCGCCGCCATTGATGCGGCTGGGCGAAACACGCGAGCGCCCGGTCCAGCGCGTGCATATAGGCGTCTTCCGTGGCCGGCTGAAATACGAAGCCGGTGGCGTGGCCGGCCGCGAGCGTCGTGTCGTCGGTGTCGGTGACGCTGTCGGCCAGACCGCCGCAACGATGCACCAGCGGCGGCGTGCCGTAACGCTGGCTGTACATCTGGTTCAGGCCGCAGGGCTCGAACCGTGACGGCATGAGAAATAGATCGGCCCCGGCCTCGATGCGATGCGCCAGCCCTTCGTCGAACTCGAGCCGGACGGCCACCGCATCCGGGTGCATGGCGGCGATGTCCCGCAGTTGCGCCTCGAGTGCCGGGTCGCCGCGCCCGAGCAATGCGAGTTGACCGCCACGTTCGAGCAACCACGGCAACCCGGCCGTCACCAGGTCGATCCCCTTCTGCGCCACGAGCCGGGAGATCACGCCGCACAACGGTGCGTCGGCCCGTTCGGCCAGGCCCAGTTCGCGCTGGAGAGCGGCCTTGCAGATCGCTTTGCCGCCCAGGTCGTCGACGTCGAAACTCGCGGGCAGATGCCGATCGTCGGCCGGGTTCCAGATATCCACATCCAACCCGTTCAGGACGCCGGACAGGCGATCGCCGCGGGCCTGAAGCAGACCGTCCAGACCCTGGCCCGATTGCGGCGTCCGGATCTCATCGGCATAAGTCGGGCTCACCGTGGTCACGCTGTCCGCGAATGCCAGCCCTCCCTTGATGAACGCGAGTTGACCATAGAACTCAAGCGCATCCGGATGCCAGAGCCAGGCCGGCAAGCCCAGTGATTCCCGGGTCCGGGGCTCGAACAGGCCGCGATACGCCAGGTTATGGATCGTGAATACCGTTGTTGCGGGAATACGCTCGAGCATGGCATGCACCGGCGCCAGGCCGGTTTGCCAATCGTTGCAGTGCAGCACATCGGCCTGCCAGGCCAGACCCGCGCGCCCGCCGGCCAGCCGGGCCGCGATGTGCGAGAACGTCCCGAAACGATAGGCATTGTCGGGCCAGTCCTGCATCTGTTGATCGTGGTATGGATTGCCGCGCCGGTCGCCGAAGCCCGGCAGGTCGACCAGCCAGGTTCGCAGTCCGGTCGAATCGGCGGGCGCCGTCAACAGCCGCGCCCCGGGAACCGGCGCTCGGAACGCCGACACCGGGCTCCAGCCGGCGTGTCGCGCCAGGATATCGCCATAGGCCGGGAGCAGCAGACGCACGTCGTGGCCGGCCGCGGCGAGTGCCCGCGGCAGGCTACCGGCGACATCCGCCAGCCCGCCGGTCTTGATCCAGGGGACCGCCTCGCTGGCGACGAACAGTATGCGCCGCCGCGCGTCGTGCCGGTTCGGCGCCGCCGTCATGAGCGCCGATCCCGCTGCAGAATCAGCCCACCCAGGGGCGGCAGGGTCAGCACCACGGACTGGTTCTGGCGCATGCAGGCAACGGGTTCGCTGATCACCCCGCCCAGGTTACCCACATCGCCGCCGCCGTAGATGGCCGCGTCGGAGTTGAAACACTCGCGATAGCGGCCGGCCTCGGGCACTCCGAGCCGATATCCGGGGCGCGCCTCGGGGGTGAAATTCAGCACCACCAGAACTTCCCGATCACCATCGCAACGGCGATAGGCGATGATCGAGTGCACGGCGTCGTCGCAATCGAGCCAGGCGAAGCCGTCGGGCTGGAAATCTCGGCGATGCAGGGCCGGCTCCGCGCTGTACAGACGCCCCAGATCGCCGACCAGGGTCGCGATGCCCCGCCGCTCGGGTTCGTCGAGCAGAAAATGCGGTAGGGCAAGCTGGTCGTTCCATTCCCAGGGATTGGCCATCTCGGCGCCCATGAACAGCAGTTTCTTGCCCGGGTAGGTGAACTGATAGGTATAAAGCAGCCGCAGGTTCGCGCGTTTCTGCCACGGGTCGCCGGCCATCTTGCCGTAAAGCGAGCCTTTTTCGTGCACCACTTCGTCGTGCGACAGCGGTAGCACGAAATTCTCGTTAAAGGCGTACAGCAGACCGAACGTGAGCTCCTTGTGGTGATAGGCGCGGTGAACGGGCGCCCGGTGCAGATAATCCAGCGTGTCGTGCATCCAGCCCATGTTCCATTTCATGGAAAACCCGAGCCCGCCGGCCTCGGGCGGGCGCGACACGCCCGGCCAGCTGGTGGATTCCTCGGCGATGGTGACACTGCCGGGACATTCGCCGTGGGTCAGGGTATTGAGGCTGCGCAGGAATTCGATGGCCTCGATATCCTCGTTGCCGCCGTGCTGGTTGCGCCGCCAGCGATCGGGCGCGCGGGCATAGTCGAGATACAGCATCGACGCCACCCCGTCGACACGCAGACCGTCGAAGTGAAACTCCTGCAGCCAGTACAACGCACTCGACAACAGGAAACTGCGTACCTCGGGCCGCCCGTAATCGAATTGCAATGTGCCCCACTCCGGGTGTTCGCCGCGCAGCGGGTCGGCATGCTCGTACAGCGGGCTGCCGTCGAAGCGGGCCAGGCCGAAGTCGTCGCGCGGGAAATGGCCCGGCACCCAGTCCAGATAGACGCCGATGCCGGCTTGATGGCATCGGTCGACGAAGTAGCGCAGGTCGTCCGGTTCGCCGTAACGGCTGGTGGGCGCGAAATAACCCGTCGGCTGGTAGCCCCAGGACGCATCGAAGGGGTGCTCGGTCAGGGGCATGATCTCGATATGCGTCATGCCAAGATCGCGCACATGCGGCAACAGACGGTCGGCGAGCTGCCGATAATCGAGAAACCGGCCATCGGGCTCCCGCTGCCAGCAGCCCAGATGCACTTCATAGATCGCGATCGGCGCGGTTTGCCAGTCACCACGCGTGGCCATCCAGTCCTGGTCGCCCCAGACATGCCGCGACGGCCCGGTCACGATCGCAGCAGTCGCCGGGCGCCGTTCGAATCGCCGGCCATAGGGATCGGTCTTGGTGCGTACGCAATCCTCGCTATCGCGGATCTCGAACTTGTATAGCGCGCCTTCGGTCAGCCCGGGGACGAAAAGCTCCCACACGCCGCTTCGACCATGAATGCGCATGGGATGCGCGCGACCATCCCAGCGATTGAAGTCGCCGATCACACTCACGCGCGCCGCCCGCGGCGCCCAGACGGCAAAACGCGTGCCTTCGATGCCCTGATCGGTTGCGAGATGCGCGCCGAGCAAGCGCCAGGCCTGCGTATGCTCACCCGCGTTGAAGCGCGCCAGGTCGGTCGCGTGCAATAGCGAGGCAAAGGCATAGGCGTCGTGCTGCTCGTGCCGGTGGCCGTATTCGTCGACCCAACGCAGCCGGTAGTCGTCCGGCAACCGGCCATCGGCGCCGCGCCAGACGAACAGTGCGGAATTGCCATGGCGCTCCATCGGCTCGTCCAAGGGCATGAGCCAGGCCTGGCGAGCATGCGGCAGGAAGGCGCGAACCACTTCGCCCTCCGCGTCCACATGCCGCCCGAGCAGTCGATGCGGATCGTGCAGGCGCGCATCCAGCAACCGGATCAGTGGTTCGTCCTGTGCGTCAGTCACAACGTTTGCGCCCCGGGTCGAATTGGCCGTCCCACTTTGCACGATAGTCCCTCGCACGATTTTGCGCGAGATCAACCCGGCGGGCCCGTTTTTGGACTAATCTCGATATTGCGGGCTCATCGGAGGGTAAGGCGGTCATGACTGCAGAAAAACAACCGGCGCATGCGAATCGTTTCATCAGTCTGGTTACACGCGACACCCTCGCCATGGTGCTGGCCGGCGGCCGCGGTACCCGGCTCGGCGGCCTGACCCGACGCCGGGCCAAGCCCGCCGTGCCCTTCGGCGGCGAATTCCGGATCATCGATTTCGTTCTGTCGAACTGTATCAATTCCGGCATCCGGCGCGTTTCGGTGCTCACCCAATACATGGCGCATCCATTAATCCGCCACATGCATCAGGCCTGGGGCTTTCTGCGCGGCGAGTTCGGTGAGTTCGTAGAAGTGGTGCCGGCCCAGCAACGCATGGGCGAAGCCTGGTATCTCGGCACCGCCGACGCGGTCTATCAGAATCTGGACATCATCGCCGAACATGAGCCGCAGTTCGTGCTGGTGTTGGGCGGCGACCATGTCTACAAGATGGATTACGGCCCGATGCTGGGCTTCCACGTCAGCCACGATGCGGACGTCACGGTCGGCTGCGTCGATGTGACGCTGGCCGAAGCCCGCGGGTTCGGCGTGATGTCGATCGATGACGAACAGCGCGTCATCGCCTTCGACGAAAAACCCGCCGAGCCGACCTCGATGCCCGGCCAGCCCGATCGCGCTCTTGCCTCCATGGGCATTTATGTTTTCAGCACCCGCTACCTCATCGAAATGCTCGAGGCCGATGCCCGCGACCCGGACTCGAGCCGCGATTTCGGCAAGGATATTCTGCCGCGCGCGGTGACCGAAGCTCATGGCGTGTATGCCTATCACTTCAACAAGAACGCCGAGGCCGGCACCGGCTACTGGCGCGACGTCGGCACCCTGGACGGCTATTGGCGGGCCAATCTCGAACTGATCAACGTAACGCCGGAACTCAATCTCTACGATCGCGACTGGCCGATCTGGACCTATCAGGAACAGGTGCCGCCGGCCAAGTTCGTGTTCGACGATCACGGGCGGCGCGGCGAAGCCGTCAACTCCATGGTCGCTGGGGGCTGCATCGTCTCCGGTGCGACCGTGCGCCGTTCGTTGTTGTTCTCCAGCGTGCTCGTCGCCGAACGCAGCGTGATCGAGGATTCGGTGATTCTGCCGGACGTGGTCGTCGGCGCCGACTGCCGGATCTGCAACGCCGTGATCGACAGCGACTGCCATATTCCGGACGGCACCCAGATCGGCATCGACGAGACCGCCGATTTCCGTCGCTTTGAAGTCACCGACGAAGGCATTGTGCTGGTGACCCGGGAGGCGCTCCTCAATGCCTAAAACCGCACCGCCACCGCTTCAGATCGTGTTGTGCTGGCACATGCACCAGCCGGATTATTTCGATCCCACCAGCGGACGATTCCAGGATCCCTGGACTTACCTGCATGCCACCAAGGATTACGTGGACATGGTCGCGCATCTGGAAGCGCACCCCGATGTTCGCGCGGTGGTGAATTTTTCGCCGGTGCTGCTGGAGCAGATCGAGGCGTACGCCACCGACCTCAGCGCCGTCGCGGTCGGCGGCGGGCCGATTCACGATCCCCTGCTGGCCGCGCTGCAGCAGCCGCTGATTCCCAACGAACGCGAAGAGCGGCTGATGTTGCTCCGGGCCTGCCTGCGCGGCGCGGAAAACCCATTGTTCGCGCATTTTCCCGTGTATCAGAAACTGGTCGATACGGCGCGTCACATGCTCGCCCAGCCGGATGAGATCAGTTATCTGCACGATCAATTCTTCGTCGATCTGCTGGTCTGGTATCACCTCGGCTGGATCGGCGAAACGGTGCGGCGCACGGATCAGCGCGTGCAGGATTTGCTGGCGCATCAACGCCACTACAGCATGCTGCAATGCCGCACGCTGGTCGCGGTCATCAGTGAACTGATCGCGGCTGTGGTGGACCGGTACCGGGCGCTCGCCGACGCCGGCCGCATCGAGCTGTCGATCACCCCGTACAGCCACCCTATTCTACCGCTGCTGCTGGACCTTAACAGCGCGCGCGCCGCCTGGCCGGAATGCCCGATGCCGCTGAGCGCTGCCTACCCGGAAGGCGAAACCCGGGCGCGCTGGCAGCTTGCCCGGGCGCGTGAGGCCTTCGAACGGTTCTTCGGTAAACCGCCGGCCGGCTGCTGGCCGGCCGAAGGCGGCGTCTGCCGGCGCAGTGTGGCACTGGCAGGCGAGGCCGGCTTCGACTGGGTGGCCAGCGGCCAGGCCGTGCTGCGCCATAGCCTGGACGCCGACGACCCGGGCGCGGACGCGCTCTATCGCGCCTACCGCCTGGACCCGGACGGGCCGGCCTGCTTCTTTCGCGACGATGCATTGGCCGACGCCATCGGTTTCGTCTATCGCGACTGGCACGCCGACGACGCCGTGGCCGATCTCGTCCAGCGCCTGGAGGCGATCGACGCTGCGCGAACGGATGACAGCCCCATGGTGGTGCCGATCATTCTCGACGGCGAAAACGCCTGGGAATA
This sequence comes from Salinisphaera sp. RV14, assembly GCF_052044135.1. Classification (NCBI taxonomy): domain Bacteria; kingdom Pseudomonadati; phylum Pseudomonadota; class Gammaproteobacteria; order Salinisphaerales; family Salinisphaeraceae; genus Salinisphaera; species Salinisphaera sp. RV14. The sequence continues at coordinate 10,952 of NZ_JBQDYF010000024.1, read as the reverse complement.
CTATCCCGACAACGGCTACCATTTTCTCGATGCGCTCTACACCGCGCTGGCGGCCCACGAGCGCCTGGCCACCACCACCTTTTCGCGCTATCTGGTCGAACATGGCCAGGCTACGGCCCGCCTGCCGCGACTCGTCGCCGGCAGCTGGGTCTACGGCACGTTCTCGACCTGGATCGGGGACAGCGAGAAAAATCGGGCGTGGGACATGCTGGCGGCCGCCAAGCATGTGTTCGACCAGTCAGCGCCGGCGCTGGACGAGGCCACGCGCGCGGCGGCGGAGCGCCAACTCTCGCTGTGCGAGGCCTCGGACTGGTTCTGGTGGTTCGGCGGTGACAGTGCGGCCGATACGGTGACCCACTTCGAACGGCTGTTCCGGGTACATCTGGCGGCGCTGTATCAGCTCCTCGGTCGCGATCCACCGGATACGCTGGCCCATGTATTCACGCATGGCGTAAGCCGGGGCCACGTGGATACCATGCGTCGCGCCCACTGACGATCATGCGGCAAGCGCTCGATGTACGACGCAGCGGCGTCCTGCTGCACCCGACCTCGCTGCCCGGGCCCGGCGCACCGGGCCACCTGGGCGCCGAGGCCGTGCGGTTCTGCGATTTTCTCTGCGCTGCGGGCTTCAGCGTGTGGCAGACGCTGCCACTGAACCCGCGCGATGAGACGGGCAGCCCCTATCGCAGTGCCTCGGTATTCGCGATCGACCCGACGCTGATCGACCCCGCCGATGCATGCGCGGCCGGCGATCCGGCCCATCTGTCCTCGTTTGTCGCCGCACAGCATTACTGGCTGCCGGATTATGCCCTTTACATGGCGCTGCGACAGGAACACCGCCGGCCCTGGTATGAGTGGCCGCCCGGCCTGCGCAATCGCGAACCCCGGGCGCTCGAGGCGGCCGGCAAGCGCCATGCCGAGCGCATTCACGCCATCTACCGGCGCCAGTATCGCTGCCACCGCGCCTGGTCGCAGCTCCTTGAACAGGCGCACCAGCGCGGCATCCGGCTATTCGGCGATCTGGCGTTTTTCGTCGCCTACGATAGCGCCGACGTCTGGGCGCAGCGTCCACTGTTCCAGATCGACGGCCAGGGCCGCATGACCGCCAACACCGGCGTGCCACCGGATTATTTTTCCGCCGGCGGGCAGCTCTGGGGCATGCCGCATTACGACTGGACGGCGATGCGGGCAAACGGCTGGCAGTGGTGGATCGAGCGCCTGCGGCGCCAACTGGCCCTGTTCGATCTCGTGCGGCTGGATCATTTCCGCGGGCTGGTCGCCGCCTGGCAAGTGCCGATGGATAGCCCGGACGCGGCCACCGGCCAGTGGGCGCCCGGCCCGGGCGCGGCGCTGCTCGCAGGTCTGGCCGCGGCGCTCGGCCCGCTGCCGCTCGTAGCCGAAGACCTGGGCCAGATCACCGCGGACGTCGACCAGTTACGTCATCGTGCCGGCCTGGCGGGCATGCGGGTGATGCAGTTCGCATTCGGCGGCGGAGCCGACAATGTGCACTTATCGCACAACCACGTCCCGCAGACCGTCGTCTACAGCGGAACGCACGACAACAACACGCTGGTCGGCTGGTGGACCGAGGACTGCAGCGACGCGGTGCAACAGCACGCCCGGGATTATCTGGGCGGCCCGGCGGACGTACCCGCGGCGCTGCGCCGTGAAGTCCTGGCCTCGGTTGCACAACTGGCCGTACTGCCGATGCAGGATCTGCTGGGCCTGGGCGCCGGAGCCCGCATGAATCGTCCCGGCACCGCGGTCGGCAACTGGTCGTGGCGACTCGACCGGGTGCCGGACGACGGCCATACGAGCGCCGAATATCGATCGCTCAACCAGCTGTACGGTCGTCTGGTGCCCGGCTAGTGTCCTGCCCTGGGCCCTCAGAGCCAGCGCATCAGGCCGGTCTCGAACGGATGCGCCAGCATCGGATGACAAGGATAGGCTCGCACCTGGTACTCATAGCGCCCCGGCACCTCGATGGGTTCAGCCAGCCGATAGATCGCGGTCCCGTTGTCGCCGTTCTCGGGCACCAGGCGGCAGCAGATCGCCGACTCGCTCTCGCCGTCATCGCGGACCCGGGTCATCACGCATTCAAGCTGCAGGTCATCGGCCTCCAACCCCTGAAGCTCGACCGCCACATGCAACTCCAGCGTATCGCCGCTGTCGATCTGCTCGGCGCGCCCATTGCTGCGACTGAGCGTCACGCCCGGCCAGGCCTGCGCCACGCGTTGTTTCCAGGCGACCAGATCGGCCGCGGGCTGGCCGCCGTCGGCCGCGAGCCGGCGGCCGTGGCGAGTGGCCGGAAGATACAGGTTTTCGATGTAATCGAGCAGCATGCGCTGGGCATTGAAACGCGGCAGCACGGTATAAATCGCGGCCTTGGCACGCGCTATCCAGCCGGGTGAATAACCCAGGTCGCCACGGTTGAAGTAAAGGGGCACCACCTCGTCTTCCAGCAGATCGAGCAGGTCTTCGGCTTCGTAGTGGTCGCGCCGGTCGGGATCGCTGTGGCTGTAGGGCGTGATGCCCCAGCCGTTGTCGCCCTGAAACCCCTCGCCCCACCAGCCGTCGAGGACACTCACATTGAGCGCGCCGTTGAGCGCTGCCTTCTGGCCCGACGTACCACAGGCCTCCATCGGGTATAAAGGCGTATTGAGCCAGACGTCCGCGCCGGCCACGAGCTGGCGGCCCAGCGCCAGGTCATAATCCTCCAGTACGAACAACCGGCCCGCGAATTGCGGCTTTCTCGAATACTCCACGAGCGTGCGGATCAGTGCCTGGCCGGGTTCGTCCGCAGGATGAGCCTTGCCCGCAAACAGCAGGATGACCGGCCGCTCGGCGTCATTGAGCAACGCCGCCAGCCGGTCCGGATCGCGCAGCAGCAACGTCGCCCGCTTGTAGGTGGCGAACCGCCGCGCGAACACCATGACCATGGGATCGCGTCCGAAGGTGGGCCGCAGCACCGCCAGCCGGCGCTCGATATGGGCGTCGCCGACGCCTTGGCGCCGATACTGGCGCGTCAGACACCGGGCGACGTAATCCAGCATATCGGCCTTGATCGACATGCGCTGGAGCCAGAACTGCTGATCGGGGATGGATTCGACCAGATTGCGCCAGAAATGGTGGTCGCACTGCCGAACGCGCCAGCCCGGCGCATGCATGTCAAAGAAATAACTCCATTGCCGCGACAGAAAAGTCTGCACGTGTACCCCGTTGGTCACGTACTGCAACGGCGACTCATCAACCGGCACCTGGGGCCAGATATGGCTCTCCATCCCGGCCGTCACGCCGCGGTGGATACGACTCACCGCGTTCTGATAACGCGACGTGCGCAGCGCCAGCGTGGTCATGTTGAAGGCCGCGTCGTTCTGCTCGCTCTGCCCGAGTGCGAGCAACTCATCAAGATCGAGGTTCATGGCCCTGGCATACGGGCCAAGGTAGGCCGCCGCCAGATCGGGCTCGAACACATCATGCCCGGCCGCTACCGGCGTATGGGTGGTGAAAACGGTCGCACCGGCCACCTGCTCCATAGCGGCCTCGAAGCGCATGCCGGCTTCGATCGCCTCGCGGCAGCGCTCGATCATCAGAAACGCTGCATGCCCTTCATTGACGTGCCACACCGACGGCTTCAGCCCGAGGGCGCGCAGGGCGCGCACGCCGCCGATACCGAGGATCAGCTCCTGCTCGATCCGGCGGCGCCGGTCGCCGCCATAGAGTTGAAAAGTGATCGAACAATCGGACCTGGCATTGTCGGCGACATCGGTATCGAGCAGGTACAGTGCGAGATGGCCGATCTCGGCCTTCCAGATCTGGACCGCCACCTCGCGATCCGGGAACGGCACAGTGATCTGCAGCGGCTCGCCATCATCCCCATCGACCCGCGTAATCGGCAGATCGCGCAGATCATGGGGCTGAAATATCGCATTCTGGGTGCCGTCGCGCTCGATCTGCTGCCGGAAATAGCCCTGTCGATACATCAGGCCCACGGCCACGAAGGGCAGCCCCAGCCCGCTGGCCGCCTTGCAATGATCTCCGGCCAGAATACCCAGCCCGCCAGAATAGATGGGCAGACTCTCATGCAGTCCGTACTCGGCGCAGAAATAGGCGACCAAGCCGTCTTCCGCCCCCATCTTTTCCGCCACAAGCGCTGACGGGGCCCGGGTCTGGTCCCGGTAAGTGCGGAACAGGCCGAGCACATACTGGTATTCCTCCAGAAACGCTGCGTTGCCGGCCAGCTCGGCCAGGCGCTCCTGCGAAATACGGCGCAGAAAAACCTTGGGATTGTGGCCGCATCGCTCCCACAAGGCCGTATCCATGCGCCAGAAAAGACCGCGGATATGACGGTCCCACGCATAAAGCAGATTCTCGGATAGTGCCTTGAGCTCCGACAACGCATCCGGCAACCGGGCCTGAACTTCCAGAACATACTTCTGACCTGACATACCGTTACCCTTGCGCACTTGGGAGCGACCGCCAATGGGCCATCCGATAACCGAAACAGACACTCAATATATAGCCTGCGCGGGACGATACATCGCCTTTTTGCGAGATATATGTGCTCATCCACGCCCGACATCCGCTCCGGCGCCCGGATCGCCCCGTGCCATCCGACGCGGAGAGGTTCCGCCGACGCCCGGCCTTCCGAAGAAATCGTGCCCGGCAAACCGCGGACGGCCGCGACCGCAACGCCGCCCTCTCATGGCGGCGACAAGCCTTAGCCTGTCACCCGATCATTTCAGGACGGCGGCGATGCGCACTTGATACACATCAACCCGGCCACAGACGGTTAGTGCAGCATCGCTCGTGTAATTCGGTCGGGGGCGGAAAAGGTCACAGGCCACTCGGTACCCCTCGCCGGATTTGTTAGAGCTACGCTCGAAAGTGGTATACAGGCGGGGTTGAAATAGTCGGCAACGGGGCCCCTCGGTTTCCGGAAAGTCAACGCCCAGGTGTCTCCGACCACCGCCATCAGCGCTGCTGGGTCGACGAGACCGCGAACGTCCTGAACAACAAATCGCCGAAGAAAACCCAGCCCAAGGCCAAGTCGGCGCAGCAGGCGATCTGGATGGCCGGGACCCGCGCCGATGCCGACACCGCCTTCGATGCCTTTATTGGCGCCTATAGCGACAAGTCGCCGAACGCGGCTGACGGGCTGGCCAAGGAGCGGGACGCACTGCTGACGTTCTACGATTTCCCGGGGGCGCACTGGCAACCGATCCGCACCACGAACCCGATCGAATCGACGTTTGCGACGGGGCGTCTGCGAATCGCCAGGACATGCGGTTGCGTGACACGGGCCACAATCCTGAGTCGGACCTTCAAGCTCGGGCAGTCGCCAACCAAACGCCGACTCCGCGGCTATCAATGGCTCGCACGGCTCAAGCAAGGCGCCACTGTCGTCGACCGCATTGAGCAGACGAGCGAGTCAACGATCACCGGAGCGCCGCTAGATCAAGTCCCCGCATGTACCAGATTTGCATATAGCTCTCGCGAACGGATCATAACGGCAATTTAAGCACGGCATCGAGCATGCGCTTAGCATAAGCTGCTTCGTTGTCATACCAACATTGAACCTTGACCATGCGATCCGCGACCATGCGCGTAGACTGGGCATGGACGATGCTTGAGCGCGGATCGCCTATGATGTCGGAAGACACCAAGTCTTCTTCGCTGTAGCCGAGAATGCCGGCCAGCGGACCTTGCGCCGAAGCCGCCTGGAATGCCGCATTCACAGTTTCGACCGTGGCTGTTTTTTCGAGAACAGCGCTGATATCGGTGATGGCACCGTCGAGGATCGGCGTACGTATCGCAAGCGCTCGCAGTCGACCGGTCAATTCCGGCAACACCTGCGTCGTCGCCACATCCGAGCCAGTGCTGGTGGGGATAAGGTTGACGGCGGCAGCCCGGCCCCGGATTCTTTTCTTTTCCGGATGATCGACCAGTCCCTGTGTCGCAGTGTAAGCATGCACGGTAGTGACCATTGCCATTGCCACCCCGAAATTATCCAGGAGTACCTTGAGAGGCGGTACTAGGGAATTCGTGGTGCAGGACGCATTGGAGATAATCCGATGCTGGGCCGCATCGAAATCATCTTCATTGACGCCCAAAATCAAAGTGAAGTCGGCGTCTTTAGCCGGAGCCCCAATCACGACACGTCTGGCGCCTGCATCAATATGGGCAGCTGCGGCTTCCCGCCGAGTGAAACGACCGGTGCACTCCAACACCACGTCCACGCCGAGCTCTCCCCAAGGAAGTTCCGCGGGATCCTCGGCGGCAAATACCTGGATCTCGCGATCCCCAAGCCGAAGCATATCCGCTGTGGCTTCCACGGAAAAAGGCGCCCGTCCGTGTACAGAATCGTAGCGAATCAGATAGGCCAGATCATCCGTCGACACTAAGTCATTCGCTGCGACGATATGCACATCGTCGACAGACTCGTTCATGTAATGACGAATAATCAGGCGGCCAATGCGGCCAAGGCCGTTAATGGCAATACGTGTCATGGCGAAATCCTATTGGCTGTGGCCCTGCAATTCATAGGTCTGCATGTGGCCGGCCCCTTGGAAAGCAGGGTTCAGCCGCGCTTTGGCCAGTGTGTCCCGAACAACGCGCCTGGAAGTTGATCCGCGTCACTACATGCGCATTTCCAGAAAGGCCTAACCGGACGTGCTTGGATATGCCATGAAAGACGCTCGTACGGCCATGACTGACTGGCATCTCGCAAAATAGGAGGCCCGGTACCGATATCTCAGGTGTTCGGTATAAGAATGAAACAGCTATGCATGCACAACGGGTATCTGAGCGGCGCGCGCTGGTGCTGATTCGCGTGGATCTGAAACCCCTGCCAACCCCGGTATCGAGCGGATACAGCGCCACATGCCCGACTTCGACCAGCCGGGCGCCCGGCCTGCGCCTCGATCCAAGGCATCGACACCGCAACGCCCAGCAGCCGGCCAGCGCTATCCAGCACCGTCGCGATCAGCAGGTCGCGCAAATGGCGAGGGAGGAAACTGGCGCGTTGCGTGCCAACGCGCTCGGTCTAGTGGCGAAAATAAAACAGCTGGCACATCAAGGCAGGACCAGCGCGTTCGCCACCTTGCAGTAGTCACCGGCCAGAATGCGCAGGCCCCGGACTATAGCGGCAGAGTTCGGTGCAAGCCGTACTCGGCACGGAACTAGGCGATCAGACCTCGTCCAGCGGCAACTTGGGTGCGAGCAACGCCAGGATGGCGGCTTGTCTGGTCACGATAGATCGAAACAGACCCAGCACATCATCATTCCTCCAAGGATTCGGCGTTCCAGGCCCAGCTCGCGCCGACCGCATGACGAATGAGCACGAAGGGCGAGCCTTGACACCAAGCCCGCGCCCCGGACTGCCTCCCCGGGGATCGCATTGTCCTTGTTTCAGCAAGCGTACTGACATGCGTGCGCCACGGGGTCAACGGATCCATGCGGAACGGGCTTATATCTAATACTTCCTTCTCTTCAATTAGTTCCATTTTGCGCCGCGCTTATGATTTCGATCAATTTCGACTTCATAGACTCGGGCTACCGTTTTCGGGTCGCCGTAAGCCACCGCGGCTCACGACCCACTGTTGAGCTCCGATGATCTCTGCCGCCCGCCTGATCATGAACGCTTCTGACTCATAGCCTGAAACACGCCGAGCCGACCATGCCGACCTATCAATACCTGCGTTTCTTTAACGAACTATGCATTGATGATGTGCCGCTGGTTGGAGGCAAGAACGCTTCTCTGGGCGAGCTTTATCGCGAGCTGGTACCACAAGGCGTGCCCATACCCAACGGATTTGCCATCACGGCCGACACCTACCGGCTGATGCTGGACCGCGCCGATGCCTGGCAGGGCCTGCACGAGGCCCTGGACGACCTCGATGGCGATGACGTGGCCACACTCGCCCAACGCGGCAAGCAGGCCCGCGAGATTGTCTACGGCGCCGGCCTGCCGCCCGAGGTGGCGCGCGAAATCATCGATGCCTACGGGCGCTTGCAAAGCCAATATGGCCCCGGCCTCAGTCTGGCGGTGCGCAGTTCGGCGACCGCCGAGGATCTGCCAACCGCCAGCTTCGCCGGCCAGCAGGACAGTTTTCTCAACGTGCACGGTGAGCATTCCCTGCTCGACGCCTGTCGACGCTGCTTCGCCAGCCTGTTCACCGACCGCGCCATCCATTACCGCATCGATCAGGGCTTCGACCATTTCAAGGTGGCGCTGTCGATCGGCGTCATGAAGATGGTGCGCTCGGACCAGGCAGCCAGCGGTGTGATGTTCACTCTGGATACCGAATCCGGCTTTCGGGACGTGGTCTTCATCACCGGCGCCTGGGGGCTGGGAGAAAATATCGTGCAGGGCGCCGTCGATCCCGACGAGTTCTATGTGCACAAGCCCTCGCTGCGATCCGGCCACCGCGCGGTACTGCGCCGTGCACTGGGCGCCAAACACATGAAAATGGTCTATGCCGAGGGCCGTACCCGCGCAGCCACACGCAACGTGCCCACCCCCGAGGCGGATAGCTCGCGCTTTTGCATTGACGATGAAGAGGTGCTCACACTGGCCGACTATGCCCTGCGCATCGAAGCGCACTACAGCGAGCGGGCAAGCGCGGACCGGCCCATGGATATCGAGTGGGCCAAGGACGGCACCGACGGCCGGCTCTACATCGTGCAGGCCCGGCCCGAGACGGTGGCCTCGCAAAGGCGCGGCACAGTCCTGGAAAGCTACCGGCTGACCGGCGGCGGCCCGGTGCTGGCCGAAGGCCGTTCGGTTGGCGCCCGCATCGCGACCGGCATCACCCGGGTGATCACGGACGTGGCACGCCTGCGCGAATTCCAGCCCGGCGAGGTGCTGGTGGCGGACACCACCACCCCGGACTGGGAGCCGGTCATGAAACAGGCCGCGGCCATCGTCACCAATCGCGGCGGCCGAACCTGCCACGCCGCCATCGTCGCCCGCGAGCTGGGCATCCCCGCGGTCATCGGCGCCGGTAACGCCACCACTCGCGTAGCCACGGGCACGCAAGTGACCGTGTCCTGCGCCGAGGGCGACAAGGGGCGCGTCTACGCCGGCCAGGTGGCATACACCGTGGACGAGATCGATCTGGCCGACCTTTCGCGACCGGCCACCCGCATCATGATCAACCTGGGCAACCCCGATCTGGCGTTCAAGGCCTCGTTCCTGCCCAACGACGGCATCGGTCTGGCGCGCATGGAATTCATCATCAACGAATCCATCAAGGCCCATCCACTGGCCCTGCTGCAGCCGGCGCGGGTCTCGGACCCGGCCGAGCGGGCGAAGATCGAAACGCTGCTCCACGGTTACGCGGACGGACACCAGTATTTCGTGGCCCGATTGTCGGAAGGCGTCGGCACCATTGCCGCGGCATTCTGGCCGAAGCCGGTCGTGGTGCGCATGTCCGATTTCAAGAGCAATGAATACGCCGCGCTGCTCGGCGGCAGCGACTTCGAGCCGGTCGAATCGAACCCGATGATCGGCTTTCGCGGCGCCTCGCGCTACACCCACCCCGCCTACGCCGACGGCTTCGCCATGGAGTGCGCCGCCATGAAACGCGTGCGCGACGAAATGGGACTCACCAACGTGATACTCATGATCCCGTTCGTGCGCCGTATCCCGGAAGCCGATGCGGTGCTGCGGAAAATGGCCGAGTGCGGTCTGCAAAGTGGCGAGAACGGCCTTGAAATCTATGCCATGTGCGAAATTCCGAACAACGTGATCCTGATCGACGCCTTCGCCAGCCGTTTTGCGGGTTTTTCCATCGGCTCCAACGATCTCACCCAGCTCACGCTGGGTGTGGACCGTGACTCCGAAATCGTCGCCTTCGACTACGACGAGCGCGACGACGGAGTGAAGACCATGATCCGTCTCGCCGTGGAAGGCTGTCGACGCAATGGCATCCACTCCGGATTCTGCGGCCAGGCGCCCTCGGACTACCCGGAGATGGCGGAATTTCTGGTCGAACTCGGTATCGACGCGATCAGCCTCAATCCCGACTCCGTTCTTGCCACCACCCGTCATGTGCTGGCAGTGGAGAGCCGTCTGGGACGCGCGCCACGAAACGAGCTTGGCGACCCGGTGCCAAGCGACAAAACAAAGATGAAAAGTTCACCCTGATCAAAACACCCGATCCCCGAAGGCGGCACGCTAGTGCCTGTAATTCAGTCGGAAGACGGCCCCTGCCGGCAGACCTCATGCTCTGCCGGCGCATTCACCACCCGTGAGGAAGTCATGGCCAAGAAAAGCAATGCTCCAGTAACAGAGCATGACATTCGTCAGCGCAGCTATTTCATCTGGGAAAGCGAAAGCTATCCCGAAGGCAAGGAGGAAGAACACTGGTTCCGTGCAGAAGCCGAACTCCTATCGGCGGCCACGAAGAAACCCGAGAAGGCGAAAAAGTCGGCAGGCCCCGACATGACCACCTCGAAAGCTCCATCAAAGCCGTCTTCCAAAAAGAAGGGTACAAGCCCAAGTTGATTGGTGAACTGTGATTGCTTTTACAGGACATAGCGCAAATCACTGATTATCGTTGTCTGCCAGCAGTCGAAGTCGGGGTGCTCTGGCACCACGCCGCTGGCGGTGCCAAGCAATCGCGCTGCTTGCTGGCGCCGGACGGGATACCCAAAGGCTGAAGCCGGACAAGGGTCCGGCCTCTATCACCATGGGTACCGAAAAATCACAGTGGGCGGCGTGGTTCGGGTCTCAAGGAAGGTACGCCATAGCCGAGCCATCGGGCGTGTCAAAGCGGCAGGCAATGCTGTGCCGGTACACACGCCCGGTCCGACTATCGTACAAGTGTGATCGCCGAGCATCGTCAATGTGTCGTATATCGAATCACGCTCTTCCACCGGCGGCCGTGGCTCGGGTCTAGGGCCTGTTGCCGTTTCGTACACGTGCCGCGTTGGAGACCGCAAATCCG
>NZ_JBQDYF010000023.1:0-53869 GCF_052044135.1 Salinisphaera sp. RV14 | reverse complement strand
GGATGCAACTCGGTCTCCAGGCCGTTGACGTCGAGGCTTAAGTACTTACGTATGAATTGCGGCTACGAACCGCACTCCGGGCGCACCATGACAAGAAAGGCTCTCCCAAGCGGGAGGGCCTTTTTTATGGCTCACGACTCAATTCGAACTCCCGACCCATAAACAAGTGTTCGACGACCGCGCATAGCGCGGTCGAACGCCGGCGCGCAGCGACGGCGGCCCCGCAGGGGTGAGCGGCGCAGCCGCGAGTCATCTCGCCGGGTGCTGTGTTTGAAAAGACCAGGGGCCCGTCGTGCGGCTCGCCTCGGGCGGTGGCGCGGGCGTTGTTTCTATCCGTGTTCGTCGTCGTGCCGCGCCGCGCTCGGCCATCCATCGACGCCGACCAGCGCGTCCAGCGGCAGGCGTTGTGCCCAGCCTTGTTCGGCCAGCATCGGGCGCGGGTAGAATTCGTCGACGTGTCCGAGACACAGAATGGCGATCGGTCGCGCGCCGTCGGGCATGCCGAGTCGAGCGGCGAGGGTCGCGGGTTCGAATAGCGATACCCAGCCCATGCCGAGGCCCTCGGCCCGTGCCGCGAGCCAGAGGTTCTGAATCGCGCAGGCCGCCGAGGCGAGGTCCATTTCGGGCATCGTCCGGCGGCCGAAAACATGGCGCTCGCGCCCGTCGGTCAGCGCCACGACGAGTAACTCGCCGCATTGGTCGATGCCCTCGACCTTCAGGCGCATGAATTCGTCCCGCCGCTCGCCCAGTGCATCGGCCGTGCGTTCGCGCTCGATCTCGACATCGGCGCGGATCGCGGCACGCAGGTCGCGGTCGATCACCCGGATGAACCGCCAGGGCTGCATGTAGCCGACGCTGGGCGCGCAGTGGGCCGCGGCCAGGATACGCTGCAATACGTCCGGGTGGACCGCGTCGCGCCGGAAATGCCGCATGTCCCGGCGTTCGGCGATGACGCGGTAAACCGTGTCGAGTTCGGCGGCGTCGTAACGATGTGCTCGCATGCACGCATTCCCGATGCGGGGCAAAGGCGTATCCTAAAGCCTGTCGCGGTTGGGTACGAGTCGCGCCCGGGGTGGGTTCTGCCGTGTATGCACGGGCGCGGCCGGGGCGCTGTCGGCTTGAATTACCGGGCCGGCTTTGCAAGCCTTCGCCGCATTCCGTTTTCGACGCGAGACGATCCGCTGAGTATTCATCGACACGCTGCCACCGACGGCCCGTACCCGTGGATTCGCGGCTGGTGCCCGACCGACAGGCGCCCGATGGCCACCGCCGATGGTCATCTCCTGCGTCTGCGCCCGCCGGATTCGGCGCTTGATGCCCGCATGCTCCGGGCCCTGGCCCGGATCGCCGACTGCGTTGCCGATGGCGGCGTGCGGGTGACCCGTCGCGCCAAGATCGAGCTGCGTGGGGTGACGGCGATCCGGGATGCGATGGCGAGGCTGGATTCGGCTGATTTGCGCGAGGCCCGGCGCGACGCAGGGGTGCCCGATACGATCATCTCGGCGGCAAGCGATATCGACGACAATGCCGAGGGCGATGCGATCACACTGGCCCGCGGTTTGCGTGCCGCGATGCGCCAAAGTGACGTCACGGCGGCCTTGGCCGACAAATTCGCCCTTGTCGTCGACGGCGGCGGACGTGCCCACCTGGGGTCGATTGATGCGGACATCCGGCTGGACGCGCTTGCCGGCCGGCCCGGCGTCTGGCGGCTTGCGGTGGCGGGCGACAGCGTGAGCGCGACGCCGCTGGCCTGCCTGGCGGCATGCGATGTGCCGGCGGCGGTGACGGGACTCATGACACAGGTCGTGGCCGGCAACCCGCCGCCGGACCGCGGGCTGCGATTACGCGGGCTGGACCCGGCCCGTATCGCCCGGGCCGCCGCGCAGCTGTCGGTTTCGCTGACCGCCGCGGCTTCGGGCGCGATCACGCCGCGCATCGAATATCCGCTGGAAAGACGGCGCGGTGCGAACTGGCAGTCGTTCGCTTTCCCGTTCGGGCGGATCGAATCCCGGACGCTGGGTGAATTGGCGCGCCTTGCCCGTACGCACGGCCCGATCCGGCTGTTCCCGGATCGCAGCCTTGTTGTGGCTGCCGGTGGTGAGGCGCTGCGCGAACGGCTTCGCCGCCTGGGCGCTATCGTCTCCAGCGCCGATCCCCATGCATCGATTGAAGCCTGTGTCGGCCAGCGCGGCTGTGCGCACGGTTCGACCGACACGCGGGCGCACGCCTTGCTATGCTCGCACGCCATGCCGAACCTGCGGGCCGCGGCGAGCGGCACGGCCGTGCATGTGTCCGGCTGTTCTAAGGGGTGTGCGCGCCGCCGGCCGGCGGCGGTCACGCTGGTCGGCCGCGGTGGCCGGTACGACGTGGTATTCGCCGGCGGGCCGGCGGCGATACCAAGCTGGACCGGGCTGGCGCCGGCCGAGGTGGTGCAGCGCCTGGCAGCGCTGGACCGGGCCTTTGTCGAACAGGGCCGTTCCGGCGAGAGCGCCGAGGCATTCGTCGCCCGCCATGGGCCGGCCGCCGTCTGATCCGGCGCGCGTCGTGTCATCACAGCAACGAGGTGTATGAATCCGGTGAGCGATTCCAGTCAGGATTACGACTATATCCGCGACGGTCGGGCGATTTACGAAAAATCGTTTGCCATCATCCGCGCCGAGGCGGATCTGTCGGGCGTGCCGTCGGATCTGGTCGATGTGGCGATTCGCATGATGCACGCCTGCGGCCAGACCGATCTGGTGGCCGATCTGCGTTATTCGCGGCATGTCGCGCGGGCAGCGCGGGCCGCGCTGATTGCCGGCGCGCCGATTCTCTGCGACAGCGAAATGGTCGCCCATGGGGTGACACGACGCCGGCTGCCGGCGGAAAACGACGTCGTCTGCACGCTGCGCGATCCGGCAACGCCCGGGATCGCCGCAGGTATCGGCAATACCCGAAGCGCCGCCGCACTCGAGCTCTGGCGCGCGCGGCTGGACGGCGCCGTGGTCGTGATCGGCAATGCACCCACGGCGTTGTTCCACCTGCTGGAGATGGTCGCCAGCGGCGCGCCACGGCCGGCCGCGGTGCTCGGCCTGCCGGTCGGCTTCGTCGGCGCGATCGAGAGCAAGCAGGCGCTCGCGGCCCAGACGTTCGGCCTGGACTTTCTCACGCTGCGCGGCCGGCGCGGCGGCAGCGCCATGGCCGCGGCCGCGGTTAACGCTTTCGCCAGCGAAGCGCTATGAGCGCAGGCGTTCTTTACGGGGTCGGCACCGGCCCGGGCGACCCGGAGTTGATGACGGTCAAGGCCACGCGGGCGATCGCGGATGCGTCGGTGGTGGCGTACTTCTGCAAGCGGGCGGGTCGCGGCAATGCGCTTGCGACCGCCGAACCGTATCTGGACCCGGCGCAGACGCGGCTGCCCATGGCCTATCCGGTGACCACCGAGCTGCCGCATGGCTCGGCCGAATACCGCGAGCGTATCGAGCGTTTTTTCGACGACTCGGCCGCCGCGGTGGCGAGTCATCTGGATGCGGGGCGCTCGGTGGCCGTGCTGTCCGAGGGCGATCCGTTCTTCTACGGCTCGTTCATGCATCTGTTCATCCGCCTGCGCGAGCGCTACGCCCCGGTGGTCATTCCCGGGGTGCCGGCCATGCTGGCCGGGGCCTCGCAGTTGCCGCGCCCGATCGCCATGCGCGACGATGTGCTGGCGGTCGTGCCCGGTACGCTGCCGGACGATCAGCTGACCGCGGCGCTGGGCATGGCCCAGGCCGTGGTGGTGATGAAGGTCGGCCGCAATCTGCCGCGTATTCGGGCGGCCCTGGCGGCGGCCGGACGTGGCGAGGCCGCCTGGTATGTCGAACGCGCCAGCATGGGCGGGCGCCAGCGCGTCATGCCGCTGGCTGAGGCCCCTGAGGGGCCGGCGCCGTATTTCTCGATGGTGTTGTTGCCCGGCCCGGGCGTGCGGGTATGAGCGCGGGCGGCTGGCTGGCGGTGGTCGGCGTCGGGCCGGGCGATCCGGACTGGATCACGCCGGAAACGTCGGCAATTCTCGAAGCCGCGACCGATCTGGTGGGTTATGCCGGCTATGTCGAGCGCGTGGCCGGGTGCGGCCAGGCCCGGCATGTCTCGGACAATCGCGAAGAACTGGCGCGGGCCCGACATGCGCTGGACCTGGCGGCCAACGGTGCCCGCGTTGCGGTGATCTCCGGCGGCGATCCCGGGATCTTCGCCATGGCCGCCGCGGTATGGGAAGCACTCGAAGGCGCCGATCACCCCCGTTGGCAGGCCGTCGATGTCCGCATCGCACCGGCGGTCTCCGCCATCCAGGCGGTCGCCGCCCGGGCCGGGGCGCCGCTCGGTAACGATTTCTGCGTGATCTCGCTATCGGACAACCTCAAGCCGTGGGACCGGATCGAAAAACGCATCGACCGCGCCGCTGATGCCGACTTCGCGCTGGCGTTCTACAACCCGATTTCCAGGGCGCGGCCCTGGCAGCTGGGGGCGGCGATGGCGATCATCCGCCGCTATCGCGACCCGGCCACGCCGGTGGTCCTCGGTCGGGCGGTGGGCCGGGTCGACGAATCGTTGCATATCACCGATCTAGCGTGTTTTTCGCCAGCCCGGGCGGACATGAGCACGCTCGTCATCGTCGGTGCCTCGACCACGCGGGTGTTCGCGCAGGGTGGCGCCACGCGCGTCTACACCCCGCGTTACTATCCGCGCGCCTGATGCAGTTCGGGCAAGGCAGCGATCAGGGCCTCGGCCGAGCCGAAATGCCGCTGTGGCGCCGACAGCGCCGGGCGCGCGATCATCACGACCGGAAGGCCGAGCCGGCGCGCCGCATCGAGCTTGGCCGCGGTGGCCCGCGCGCCGCTGTTCTTGGTCACCAGGACATCGACATCGTGCATGCGAAACAGGGCGATTTCGTCGGCCACCGCAAAAGGCGGTCGGGCACGAATCAGTGTCCAGCTGCCGAACGCCGGGGCCGGCTCGGGCGCTTCGATGCTGCGCACGATCCAGTGCTTGCCGGCGACGTCCGCGAAGGGCGCCAGGCTGCGCGCGCCCACGCTCAGAAACACACGGGGCCCGAACTCGGCCAAGCGCCGGGCGGCGGCAGGCGCGTCGGCGGCGTCATGCCAATCGTCGCCCGGCCCGGCCTGCCAGGCCGGACGCTCGATACGCCAGAGCGGGATGCCCAGGGCAGCGCTGGCGGCCACCGCATTCGCCGACATGGTCGCGGCGAAGGGATGGGTGGCGTCGATGACGCCGTCGATGGCTTCGGCGGCCAGATAACGCGACAGCCCGTGGACCCCGCCGAAGCCGCCGCGGCGTACCGGCAGGGCGAAACGCGCAGGCGCCGTGGTCGCGCCGGCCAGCGACAGGGTGGCCTCGACGTCCGGGAACGCGGCCAGGGACGCCGCGAGTTCGCGGGCTTCGGCGGTGCCGCCGAGCAGCAGCAGTTTCATGGATCGGTCGTGGTCCGACGCAAACGGACGGGCAATGTGCCGAGATACTGACGCATCTGTCCAGGCCTGGCTATCGATCGTGGGCCTCGGCGAAGACGGCTGGCCAGGGCTCGAGCCGGCGGCTCGCGCGGCGGTCGCGCGTGCGGCGCATGTGATCGGCGGCCGGCGTCATCTGGCGATGCTGCCGCCGATTGCGGGCCAGACCCGCGAAACCTGGCCGTCGCCGCTGCTGGATGCGATCGACGGCATTCGTGCCCGGCGCGGCACGCCGGTGGCCGTACTGGCCACGGGGGATCCATTCTGGTTCGGCGTGGGGGCCACGCTGGCCCGCTCGGTGGCGCCGAGCGAGATGCGCGCCTTTCCCAGACCCTCGGCGTTTTCCCTGGCGGCGGCCCGGCTGGGGTGGGCGCTCCAGGATGTGTATTGCCTGTCGGTCCATGGCCGGGATCTGGCCGCGATACGGCCGTACCTGGACAATGGCACGCGCCTCATCCTTTTGAGCTGGGACGGTCGCACCCCCGCGGCGGTCGCGCGGCTGTTGCGGGAGACCGGATTCGAGCCGTCACGGTTGACAGTGCTCGAACATCTCGGCGGTGCCGGGGCGCGCTGCCTGAGCGATAGGGCGGCCGACTGGGCGCATGCGGATATCGCGGCCCTGAACGTAGTGGCCGTGGATTGTGTCGCCGGTGCCCGGGCGCAGCCGATCCCGCGGGTTGCCGGGCGGCCGGAGGCGCTGTTCGAGCACGACGGCCAGATCAGCAAGGCCGAGGTCCGGGCCGTGGTGCTGGCGCTGCTCGCCCCGGGCCGGGGCGAAACACTCTGGGATATCGGCGCCGGTTCCGGCGCGGTCGGCATCGAGTGGATGCTGGCCGACCCGGCCAATCGGACGATCGCGCTCGAGGCGCGGGCCGAACGGGCCGAACGGGTACGGCGCAATGCCGAGCGGCTCGGCGTGCCGGCGCTGGAATGCATACACGGCAGTGCACCGCAGGCGCTGGCGGGCCTGCCCACGCCCGATGCGATTTTCATCGGCGGCGGGCTGACCCACGCAGGCCTGGTCGAACGCTGTCTGGCATCGCTGGCCGCGGGACAACAGGCCCGACTGGTGGCCACGAGCGTGACCGTCGAAGGCGATGCGGTGCTTGCCGCGGCCATGCAACGCCATGGCGGGACGTTGCGCCGGATCGGCATCGAGCGTGCCGAGCCGCTGGGTCGCTTCCATGGCTGGGCGCCGGCGCGGCCGGTGACGATCGGCTGCTGGACCCGGGCCCGTTGAGGTCTCGTGCGAACGCCGCGTTGGCGAGCGCAGATTTCGTCCCGCCGGGCGCGCGTGGCGTCGCGGCGTGCCACGCCCAGGAGCCGCAGGAAAACCCGGCAGGCCCGAAGGAGACCAAACCATGACCGTGCATTTCATCGGCGCCGGCCCCGGCGCGCCCGACCTGCTCACGCTACGCGCCGTCGACCGGCTGGGGCGCTGCGATCTGTGTCTGTATGCCGGATCCCTGATCCCGGCCGCGGTACTGGATCATCTCAAGCCCGGTGCCGATGCGATCAATACCGTCGGCATGAGCCTGGACGACATGATCACCCGCATGATCGATGCCACCGATGCCGGCTACGATATCGCGCGCCTGCATTCCGGCGATCTGGCCATTTACAGCGCCCTGGCCGAACAGCTGCGTCGGCTGAGCGAGGCCGGCATCGACTACACGCTCACTCCCGGTGTGCCGGCTTTCGCGGCCGCGGCCGCCGCGCTCGGCCAGGAGCTGACCGTGCCCGAAGTCGGCCAGTCCCTGATCATCACCCGCACCCAGGGGCGGGCCTCGAACATGCCCGCCCGCGAGACGCTGGAAACATTCGCGGTCAGCGGCACGACCCTGGCGATTCATCTGTCGCTGCAGGTCATCGCCGAGGTGGTCGAACGCCTGCTGCCGTCGTATGGCGCGGACTGCCCGGCCGCGATCGTGCAACGGGCGTCCTGGGCCGAACAACGGATCGTCCGCGCGCCGCTGGCCGACCTGGTCGCCGCCGCCGATACGCTGGCAGCCAAGCGCAACGCCATCATCTTCGTCGGGCCGGTTCTGGGGGCGACCGACTTCAACGAAAGCAAGCTCTACGACCCGACCCATGCCAGCCGTTATCGCTGGGCGAGTGAGGACTGACCCCGGACCGGGGCGTCGTGTTCCGCAGGGCGATAGGGTCCGCCGCACCGACGCCGATGGTTTGATGCCTGTCCGCCGGCGGGCGGGACCATGCGTTCATCGAAGTTGCTAGCGGTCGTCGAGACGGCCGTAACGGGCGAGAACCCGGCCGGGCTTGTCGATCACCCAGAGTTCCAGTCGCGTTTGCGGCGGCAGGTAATGGCCGGCTTTCTGCCAGGCGCGCCGGGCGATGCGGGCGGCGAGATCGATGCCCGCATCGCGGGCGAGCCCGTGCGCCGCAAGACTGGTGTTCGCGGTGCGGATCGCCTGCTGCGTGGCGGCATCAGCCTCCGCGGCCAGACCGGCCAGAAATTCGAAATCCACGCCGCCGCGCCGGCTGTGCAGATCGAGCCGGCCGGCGGCGAGCTTGCTGAACTTGCCGAAGCCGCCGACCAGCGTAAGCCGGGCCACCGGGTAGCGTTTCAGGTATTTCACGACCGCGCCCACGAAATCGCCCATTTCGATGATCGCCATATCGGGCAGGTCATAGGCTGCGCGGACCACGGCTTCGCTGGTCGAGCCGGTGGCCGCGGCCAGATGGGTCAGGCCGTTGGCGCGGGCCACGTCGATCCCCTGATGGATGGAGGCGATATAGGCGGCACAGGAAAACGGCCGCACGATGCCGGTCGTGCCCAGGATCGACAGCCCGCCGATGATACCGAGCCGGCCATTCATGGTTTTTTCCGCGATGCGCTCGCCGTCGTCGACGCCGACAATCACGCGAAAGCCGCCCGCGTAGCCCGCATCGGCGGCGACGCGGGCGAGGTGGTCGGCGATCATGCGGCGCGGCACCGGGTTGATGGCCGGTTCGCCCACCGCCAGGGCCAGACCGCTGCGTGTGACCGTGCCCACGCCGGCGCCGGCTTCGAACCGTATGCCCGGCGCGGCGGTCAATTCGAGCTGTACCCAGACGCGGGCGCCGTGGGTGGCATCCGGATCGTCGCCAGCGTCCTTGATCAGCCCCGCCTCGGCCAGGCGGGCCGGCGCGATCACGCGGCTGTCGGCGACCGGCAATACGGCTTCGCGCCCCCGCGGCAGCCGCAGATGCACGCGCTCCAGTACCGTGTCGAACAACAGTCGATGGGCGGCGGCGACCGCGGCCGCGGTCGCGGTGGCGCCCGTGGTCCAGCCGGTGCGTAACGTGCCGCCGTGTTCGCTGCTTTCCTCGCGCATAAACGCTTGTTACGACGCGTCGGCTAGCGGGATGGCACGGCAGCGGTTTCGCGAACCGCAATCGCGACCGTGGCCGCAGCGCTTTGGCGACGCGTCACCGCGAGCCGGGGGGTGGCCCCGGTGTGGCCTGCGGCGGCCGAGGCCAGGGCCGCGGCTTCCGCAATCCCGCCGACCCCGTACCGCGCCTGGATCCGTGGCGAATGCTGCGACAGCCGGTCGTTGAAGGCCGCCAGGCGCCGGGCCGGCAAGGCGTGCAGCACGAGCCCGAGTGTTTCGGCCAGGTCCTGCAGGCCCGGTTCCGATACGCGCAGATCGAGGCAGGCAAGGGCGTGCAGCGCCCGCATCTCGATACCGGCTTCGCCGCAGCTCGCCGCGAGCAATGCCGCCAGCTCACCGGCGCGGCAATCGCGCCGGAGGCCCAGCCCCGCAAACCACAGCCGGTTGCCATGCATGCTGGTCACTCCGTTTCATCGGCCATTCAGCCGCCGAGCATAACCGAGAGTCTTCCCGGTCGAGCCATTTGACCGCCTCGACCCCCCAACCTAGACTCCAGGTTACAGGGTGCCTGCCTCGCCGCAGGATAATCGGGAAAGCGGTGCGCGCTTCGTGCGCAAGGCCGCTGCTGCCCCCGCAACGGTAGGCGATACAGTCCATATCGAGCCACTGCGCGTTTCGCGCGGGAAGGCATGGACGGGTCGGGATACGACCTTCGCGAGTCCGGAGACCGGCCCTGGGTGCGAGGTTCGTCGCTTGCCACGCGCCGAACCCGGTGATTTCAACGTACGGGTGTGTACATGCAAACCAGCCAGACTTCCGCCGCCGGCCACAACCCGGCCTTGCCGGCGTCCCGTGTCAGCCAGGCCGTCCAGCTTGCCGGGGCGACACTGATCGGCCTGTTCGTCGTCTACGGCGTGGGTTTTTCCCACATCATGCCGGTGCATAACGCGGCCCACGACGCCCGTCACTCGGCGTCCTTTCCCTGCCACTGATCGTCACGTGACACTGCCTCGCCGCCTCGCCGCGGCGATAACGACCGTGTTCGAGCATTCTGGCGATCCGCCGGGACGCGGATCGCATACCGGGAGAGCGCATGCTGTTTCGACGATTGATTTTTCTGTCCGTGGCCATCGGCCTGGCGGTCGGGGCGCTGCTGGGTATCGGCGAGCAATTCACCACCGCGCCGCTGATCGCCCAGGCCGAGCACTACGAGCAGCCCGCACATCACCACGCGGCGGGCGCGCATTCCGCCGATGAAGTGCACGCCTGGGCGCCGGCCGACGGGGCGCCGCGGATGCTGTTCACCATCGCGGCCGATATCGGCGTCGCCATGGGCTTCGCGCTGCTGTTGATGGTGGCGATGAGCGTCGCGACGCTTGCGCGCGGCACGCCGCTGGGGCCTGCGCCCGGCGCGCTCTGGGGCCTGTCCGGGTTCGCGGCGGTGTTCGTGGCCCCGGCGCTCGGGCTGTCGCCCGAAGTGCCGGGCACGCTCGCCGCGGCACTCACCGATCGCCAACTCTGGTGGGCCGCTACGGTGGCCGTGGTGATCGTCGCGTTGGCGATGGCCGTATTCGCGCCGGGCTGGAAGAAGCTGCCGGCCCTGGTCTTGATGCCGCTGCCGTATCTGTTCGGCGCGCCCGAGCCGGCCGGCTCGGCCTATGCCGGCCATGGCCCGGCGGCGACGGCCGCGCTCGAACAGATCCACCAGCAATTCATCTGGGCCAGCGGCGCGACCAATCTCGTGCTCTGGCTGGTGCTGGGCACGGCCTGTGGTTGGGCGATGCGGCGCCGGATCGGGGCCGCCGGGTCACCGCAGGGTATGGCGCATGTCGCACGTTGATTTCCCGTTCGCGGCCGTCGTCGGCCAGGATCGGCTCAAGACTGCGCTGATCCTGGTCGCGATCGAGCCGGCGCTGGCGGGCGTGCTCGTCTCTGGTCCGCGTGGTGCGGCCAAGTCCACGCTGGCGCGCGGCCTGGCGGCGATCGATGTGCGCGCGGCCGGGCGCTTCGTCACGCTGCCGCTGGGGGCGACCGAGGAACAGGTGATCGGCAGCCTTGATCTGCAGCGCGCGCTCGGCGCCGGCGAGGTGGCCTATCGTCCCGGCGTGATCGGCCGCGCCCACGGCGGCTATCTGTATATCGACGAGGTCAACCTGCTCGCCGATCCGCTGGTCGATGTGCTGCTCGATGTGGCCGCCTCCAAGATCAACCGCATCGAGCGCGACGGCATCAGCCGCGAACATGCGGCCGAGTTCGTCCTGATCGGCACCATGAATCCGGACGAAGGCGAGCTGCGTCCGCAGTTCGCTGACCGCTTCGGTCTGTGTGTGGAACTCGAACCGCGCTATCGCGCGGACGAACGCCGGGCAATCGTCGACCAGCGGCTGGCCTACGAGCAGGACCCGGCCGACTTTGCCGCGAGTTGGGCCGATGCCCAGGCCCGACTCGCCGCGCAGGTCGAGGCGGCCCGGACGCGGTTATCGAATGTGATCTGCCCGGAGGCCAGCAAGACGGCGATCGCCGAGCGCTGTGTGGCGGCCGATGTCGAGGGGGTGCGCGCGGATCTGCACTGGCGCCAGGCGGCCCGCGCGCACGCCGCCTGGCAGGGCCGGAATGCCGTCAGCGAAGCGGATATCGAGGCCGTCGCCGAGTTCGTGCTCTGTCATCGGCGCCATTCGGAGTCGGCGGGCGGCGAGCCGGATTCGGGGCCGCCCCGGACGGGCGGCAGCGATTCCGGCAATGCAGCCGATGGCGAACAGGGCGGCGACAGCGCCTGGGGCGGCCTGCCGCCGCGCCATGTCGGCCGAGCGTCCGCCCGGCGCCTCGAGGACGCGCCGGCGACCGCCGGATTCGCCGATCCGGCCCGCTCGCGTTCGCCCCGACCGGTGCGCGGCGCGCCAGCCCCGGCCCGGCCGGCGTCATCGCGGGCGTTGGCCGGCGCCCCCGGCCGGGCCATCAACTGGCCGCGCACGCTGGCCCGGCGGGCGCTGGGCGAGGGCGACACGGCGCCGGCGCGCCGCCCGGGCCGCCCGGCGCGCGCGTGCCTCAATTGCGTACTGCTGGATACCTCGGCTTCGACGCTCGGGGCCGACGAACAATCGACGGCCCGTGCTGCGGTCGCCGGGCTGGCCGAACGCGCGCGCCGCCAGCGCGAGCGTCTGGCGGTTCTGGTTTTCGGCGGCGATCGGATCGATTGGCTGGTGCCGCCCGGGCGCGCGCCGCGGGCGATCGAAACCCGGCTGGCGGCGATCCCGGCGGGTGGCGGCACGCCCCTGGCGCGGGCCGTTGCCAAGGCCGGGCGGCGCCTGCGGACGCTGGCCCGGCGCGAGCCGGGGCTCGAGTTTCGCAGCTATATCTTCACCGACGGGCGTACTCGCGAGGCGATCGAAGCCCGGGCCTGGCCCGGCGAACTGACCGTGATCGATACCGAGCGCGCCCGGGTGCCGCTGGGCCGTGCCGGTACGCTGGCCGCCCGGCTCGGCGGCCGGCACGTGAAACTGGCCGATTTTCTGGCGGGCCCGGCATGAGCGCCGCCGGCGCGACACGCAGCTGTCCGGCGTTGTGCATCGCGGCGCCGGCCTCGGGCCAGGGCAAGACCACGATCACGGCCGGCCTGGCGCGGGCAGCCCGCCGGCGCGGGCAGCGTGTGGCGGTGTTCAAGACCGGGCCGGATTATCTCGACCCGGCCATTCTGGCCGCCGCGGCCGGGGCGCCGGTCGAGCCGCTCGACCTCTGGATGGCCGGGCCGGATTACTGTGCCCAGCGATTGTATGAAGCCGCCGGCGAAGCCGATCTGATTCTGGTCGAAGGCGCGATGGGGCTCTACGACGGCACCCCCTCGAGTGCCGATTTCGCCGCCGCCTTCGGCCTGCCGGTGGCCCTCGTACTCGATTGCAAGGGCATGGCCCAGACCGCGGGCGCGCTGGTGGCGGGGCTGCAGCAGGCGCGCGCCGATCTGGCCTTCGCCGGGCTGGTGGCCAACGGCGTGGGCAGTACACGGCATGCGGCGCTCGTGGCCGAGGCGCTGCCCGCCACGACCGCGCTGCTGGCCCGCCTGCCGCGCGATACGGCCATGGCCTTGCCGCATCGCCATCTCGGTCTGGTCTCGCCGGCCGAGCAGGGCGAGACGATCGATACGGCGCTCGAGGCGGTCGCCGATCATATCGACGGCAGCGATCTGCTCGCAGCCGCGCAGCCGGTGGCGTTCGAGGCGCGGCCGGCGGCCGTGCCCGGGCCGTGGCTGGCGGATAAGACAATCGGCATCGCCCGCGATGCCGCCTTCAGCTTTGCCTATGCCTCGAACGAACGATTGCTGACGGCGATGGGGGCGCGGCTGACTTATTTCTCGCCGCTGACCGACCGGGCACTGCCGGCGGTCGATGCGCTCTGGCTGCCGGGCGGCTATCCGGAGCTGCATGCCGCCGAACTGGCCGCGAATACGGCCATGCACGCGGCCCTGAGGGCGTTTCACGCCCGCGGCAAGCCAATGCTCGCCGAATGCGGCGGCATGCTCTATGTCCAGGAATCGCTGACCGAACTGGATGGCCGCCGCCATCGCATGGTCGGGCTGATCGCCGGCGCCGGGCGCATGCGGAACAAGGGGGGCTGCCAGGGCATGCAGACCGCGCCGCTGCCCGAAGGCGAGATTCGTGCCCATGCCCATCATCGCTCGATCACCGAGGGTGGCGCCCAACCCCTGGCCCATGGCCGGCGGCAGCGCCATCCCGCGCCCGGCGAGGCGATCGTGCGTGATCGCGGGCTGACCGCGACCTATCTGCATCTGTTCTTCGGCTCGAACCCGGCGGCGATTGCCCGCCTGTTCGGGGCCGAACCGGACGCCACGACTTCGGCGTCCTGATTCACGATTCATCGGAGCTCGCTCATGCAACTCGACAAGATCCATGCCACCGTCGTCACCGGTTTCCTCGGCAGCGGCAAGACCACGCTGCTGTCGAACCTGATCAGGAACGCGACCGACAAGCGCATCGCGGTGATCGTCAACGAATTCGGTGAAATGGATATCGATGCCGAGCTGCTGCGCGGCTGTCCGCTGGCCTGCGACGGCGAGGACGAAGCCGAGGACGGCATCTTCGAGCTGGCCAACGGCTGTATCTGTTGCACGGTCGAGGAAGAGTTCGTGCCGGTGATGAAAAAGCTCATCGAAAAGCGCGACTCGATCGACCATATCGTGATCGAGACCTCCGGCCTGGCCCTGCCCAAGCCATTGGTCCAGGCCTTCAACTGGCCGGAGATCAAGCAGCATTGCACCGTCGATTCGGTGATCGCCGTGCTCGACGGCCCAGCGATCGCGGCCGGCACCTGGGCGGCCGACCCGCAGGCGGTCGCGACCGCGCGTCTGGCCGATACATCGCTGGATCATGATCCGACGCTGGAAGAACTGCTCGACGATCAGCTCGCCGCCGCCGATCTGGTGATCGTGAGCAAGGCCGACCAACTGGACGACCACAGGCGGGGTGCGGTGCGCGCGTGGTTGACCGCGCGCCTGCCGCGACAGGTCAAGGCCCTGTTCATCGAAAACGGCGAAGCCGATCCGGAGCTGCTGACCGGGCTGGATTCGGCCACCGAGGATCGGATCGAGGCGATCGCCACCCATCACGATGCCCACCATGCAGCCGGCGAAGACCACGCCCATGCCCACGACCATTTCGACGCCATGGTCGTGGCCCTCGGCGCGGTCGATAGCCAGCGATTGATCGCCGGCATGCAGCAGCTGATCGGCGAACAGACCATCTATCGCGCCAAGGGCTTCGCGGCGGTCGGCGACAAGCCGATGCGCCAGGTCGTCCAGGCGGTCGGCGAGCGCATCGCGCATTATTTCGATCGCCTCTGGGAGGCCGGCGAGACGCGGGCCACGCGGCTGGTATTCATCGGCCACGATCTGGACCGGGCGCGGATCCGCGAGGTCCTGAGCGCGGCCGAAATCGATGCGGCGGCGACGCCGGCATAGCGGCCCGCTGAGCGCTTCGGCCTGTGCATCTGCTCGCAGCCCAGCCGGGCGGCTTCAGCGACGACGAAGGGATCGTCGATCTCGATCAGTCGCCGGGCGATGTCGTGATCATGGCGGCCGCCGACGGCGTACTGGGCCTGCTGGCCGAAGCCGCCGAGCGTGCCCCGGCCGATAGCCCGAGCCTGCGGCTGGCCAATTGGCGCCACCTGGCCAAGCCGGCGGCGCTGGACCTGTACCGGCACAAGACGCTCGACCGGGCCCGGGTCGTAATCGTGGCCCTGACCGGCGGGCGGTCCTACTGGCCCTACGGCGTCGAGCAGCTCGTCGAATGGGCCGCCGAGGCGCCCGATCGCGAGCTGGTCCTGGTACCCGGTGAGGATGTGCACGACGACGATCTGTTCTCGGCCTCGACCGTCGCCCATGCCCGGGCGCATCGCATCTGGCGCTATCTGCGCGAGGGCGGGGCGGCCAATGCCGATGCGCTGCTGCGCTATGTCGCCGCGGCATTCTTCGACCGGGCATACGACTGGCAGGAGCCGGTGGCTCTGGCCCGGACCGCGGTCTATCACCCCGAGCGCAGCCCGGCGGGATTGGCGGACTGGCAGGGCACCTGGCCTACAGGCTCCGACCGGCCGGTCGCCGTGGTGCTGCTGTATCGCAGCCATCTGCAGAACGGCAACATGGCGGTGTTCGACGGGCTGCTGGATGTGTTGGTGGAGTACGGGCTCAACCCGCTGCCGATCGCCGTGGCCTCGCTCAAGGAAGACGCCTGTCTGGCCGAAGTCGACGCCCTGATTGCGGCGGCGAATGCCCGCGTGGTGCTCAATACCACCGGTTTTGCCCTGCGCGCCGCCACCAATGCTGCGGCCGCTTCCGAGCCGGGCACGGGCCGGGCGATGTTCGCCCGCGATATTCCCGTCTTGCAGCTGGTGCTGGCGAGCACGACCGAAGCCGTCTGGCAGGAAACCAATGCAGGGCTGCGCGGGCGCGATCTGGCGATGTATGTGGTGCTGCCGGAACTCGACGGGCGGATCGTCACCCGGGCGATCGGCTTCAAGAGCCGGGCCTTTCGCAGCGATATCTGCCAGATCGATGTCGTGCGTCATGAGCTGATGCCCGAACGGGCGGCCTTCGTGGCCGAATTCGCCCGCCGATGGGCGCTGCTGCAGAGCCGGCCGAATGCGGATAAACGGGTTGCGCTGGTGCTGGCCAACAACCCGGGCAGCGACGGGCGGATCGGCAACGGGGTCGGCCTGGACACACCGGCGGCCACGCTCAACCTGCTGCGCGCCCTGCGGCGCGCGGGTTATGTCACCGGCGAACTGCCGGCCGATACCGACGCCCTCATGCAGGCGCTGCGTGCCGCGTTGTCGAACGACGTCAGCGCCAATGGCTTCAAGCCGACCTGGCAGAGCCTGGATATCGCGGTCTATGAACGCTGGTTTGCCAGGCTGCCGGATACGGCCCAGGCTGCGGTGCGTGCCCGCTGGGGCGAGCCGAGCGCCGATCCGCGTTATCGCGACGGGCGGATCGAGGTCGCCGGCCTGCGTTTCGGCCATGTTTTCGTCGGGCCGCAGCCGCCGCGGGGCTTCGATATCGACCTCGCGGCCAGTTATCACGATCCGGATCTGGCGCCGCCGCACGGTTATCTGGCGTTCTATGCCTGGCTGCGCGAGGTCTATGCCATCGATGCCCTCGTGCATGTCGGCAAGCACGGCAACCTGGAATGGCTGCCCGGCAAGGCGGTTGCGCTGTCGGACCGTTGCTGGCCGGATATCGTGCTCGGTCCGCTGCCGCAGCTCTACCCGTTCATCGTCAACGATCCGGGCGAGGGAGCCCAGGCCAAGCGGCGCAGCCAGGCGGTGATCATCGATCACATGACGCCGCCGATCGTGCGCGCCGAAAGCCACGGCGCGCTGGCCGAACTGGAAGGCCTGGTGGATGAATACTTCGAGGCGATGGGGCTGGATTCGCGTCGCGAGGATTGGTTGCGCCGCGAGATCCTGGCCCTGGCCCGGCGCAGCCATGTGGCCGAGGAGATCGCCGGCACCGACGGCGACGACGACGCGATCCTCAACCAGCTCGATACCTATATCTGCGACCTGAAGGAGGCCCAGATCCGCGGTGGGCTGCATCGCTTCGGCGAAATGCCCGAGACGCGCCAGCTCGCGGAAACGCTGGTGTCGCTGGTGCGCTTGCCGCGCGGCGAGTCAGCCGCCGATCGCGGCATTCTGCATGCGCTGGCCGAGGATCTGGGGCTCGCCGGTTTCGATCCGCTGGCCGCCCGCGGCGAGCCCTGGACCGGCCCGCGACCGGCCGTGCTCGCGGCACTCGATACGACCACCGGCTGGCGTACCGACTGGCACACCCGGACCCGCCTGGAACAGCTTGCCGTGCAACGGGTCGAGCAGTCGGTGCTGGGCGATGCGCCCTGCGCGATCGGCCCGGCAACGACGGCGCTGCTGAGCTACATGCGCGAGGTCTTGCTGCCGGCCCTGAAACAGGGCGTGGCCGATGAAATCGAACACACGCTGGCCGGCCTTGCCGGCCGGTTCGTCCCGCCCGGGCCGAGCGGGGCGCCGACCCGCGGCCGGCTGGATACGCTGCCGACCGGGCGCAATTTCTATGCCGTGGACAGTCGCGCGATCCCGACCCGCACCGCCTGGGCGCTCGGCCAAGCCTCGGCCGATGCGCTGGTGCGGCGTCATCTTCAGGATCACGGCGACTACCCGCGCGAGATCGGCCTGTCGGTCTGGGGGACCGCCACCATGCGCACCGGCGGCGACGACATCGCCCAGGCATTCGCGTTGATGGGCGTGCGTCCGATCTGGGCCGCCGGCTCCAACCGGGTGGTGGATTTCGAGATTCTGCCGGCGTTCCAGTTGGGCCGGCCGCGGGTGGATGTGACGCTGCGGGTGTCGGGCTTCTTCCGGGACGCCTTCGCCAATCTCATCCGGTTGTTCGATGCCGCGGTGCAAAAGCTCGCCGTGCTCGATGAGCCGGGCGAGACCAATACCCTTCGGCAACGCATCGAAGCGCGCAGCGCTGAACTGATCGCGCAGGGTAGCGAGCGCGACGAGGCCGCGCGCCAGGCGGCCTTTCGCGTGTTCGGTTCCAAACCGGGGGCCTACGGCGCGGGCGTGTCTGAAGTCATCAACGCCGGACAGTGGCAGGGTTCGCAGGATCTGGCCAATGCCTATATCCAGCGCGGCGGTTACGCCTACGGCCAGCACGTGCATGGCGAACAGGCCCACGAGGCCTTCGTCGACCGGCTGGGCCGGATCGAGGCGGTGGTGCATAACCAGGACAATCGCGAGCACGATATTCTGGACTCGGCCGACTACTACAGCTTTCAGGGTGGGATGGCGAACGCGGCGGGTGCGGCCCGCGGCGGCGCGAGGCCGGCGATCTATCATGCCGACCACAGCAATCCCGCGGCGCCCCGGGTGCGGACCCTGGCCGAGGAGGTCGGCCGGGTGGTGCGCAGCCGGGTGACCAATCCGAAATGGATCGCCGCCATGCAGCGCCATGGTTACAAGGGTGCTTTCGAGATGGCGGCGAGCGTGGATTACCTGTTCGCCTACGGCGCCACCGCGGACGTGGTCAGCGATTACCAGTACGCCGCCGTCGCGGAGGCCCTGATTCTCGACCAGGCCAACCGCGCCTTCGTCGAGCAGCACAATCCGCAGGCCCTGCGCGACATGGCCGAGCGCATGCTCGAGGCCATGCAGCGCGATCTCTGGCAGCAGCCGGGAGATTACCGCCCGGCGCTGGAGGCGGTGCTGCTGGACGCCGAGGCCGGTTTCGAGCGCCCCTTGCAGTAGCAACGCATCCCGAACGGCCGCGGCCGGAACAATGCCCGTCGTGGGCCGGCAGCGGATCATGGCGCGGCGTCTCCTATCAATCCCGGTTGGTAATTCCCCGGATTGGCTCGCCGCTTGAATGCGTTAGCGTGAGAGCAGGCGATGCGGCGGCTTCCCGGCGCAGTCCGGCAACGGTATCGAGGTATGTCACGACAGACCCGAGCCGGGCCGGTTCAGGCGTCATCGATGCCGTTCCTGCCGCTGTAACCCGCGGGACGCGTGCGTTCGTTTCGCCGCGGCGACGTCAGCAACACGGAGTGTTCCATGTCGGATGATCAACCGGACAAGAAACCCAGCCGCGTACGCTCGCTCAGGATGATCGATATGCAGGCCGGCGGCGATGTCAGCCGTATCGTGCTCAGTGGCGTCGAGGCTTTGCCGGGCAATACCGTGCACGAGCAGCAGCAATATCTGGAAGCCAACGGCGATGGCCTGCGCCGCCTGTTGCTGTCCGAGCCCTACGGCGACCCGGCGATGTCGGTGAACCTGATCGTACGGCCGTGCCATCCCGACGCCGAGGCCGGCTACATCATCATGGAAGCCATGGGTTACCCCATGTATTCCGGCTCCAACACGATCTGTACCGCGACCGCATTGCTGCAAAGCGGTCGCATCCCGATCGAAGACAGCCAGCAGACGGTTTTGCTGGAGTCGCCGGCCGGCATCGCCCGCGTGCAGGCGCGATGTGCCGACGGCTTCGTTCAGTCGGTCACGACCCAGGGCGAGGCGGCCTATCTGGCAGTCCCGGATATGGAAGCCGAGGTGCCACGCTACGGCAGGGTTTGCTACAACGTCGTCTGGAGCGGCGGGTTTTACGCGATGATCGATGCACAAGCGCTGGGTTTTCAGTTGGTTCGCGACGAGGAACCGGCACTGGCGGCCTTTGCCGACGCTTTCGTCAAGACCGTACGTCCGGAATTCATCGAGAATCATCCCGAGTTGGATGCTGTGACGCCGCTGCCGTTCGTGCATTTCATGCGTACGGCGCATGCGGTCGATGGCGGTTTTCGCGCCCGCGGCGCCACCTATGTTCACCCGGGGGTGATCTGTCGCAGCCCCACCGGCACCGGCACCTCCGCGCGCATCGCGCTGATGGCGGAACGCGGCCAGATCCGGGACGGGCAATGGCTGGAAACGCTCTCGCCGCGCGACAGCAGTTTTATCGGCACCCTGCTTGGTCAGACCACGGTGAACGGACAGCGCGGCTGGGACACCCACATCACCGGCCGGGCCTGGACCCTGACCCGGTCCCGGGTCGAAGTCGAGCTCGACGACCCTCTGGTCGATACCGCCGACCTGGAAAATATTCTGGTCGAACCGGGTTAGCGCGGGGTTTCGCGGTCACGGTTTCGCGCATTTTTACGAGTGCTGCGACAGCCCGGCTGTCGCGCAGAATTCGATGACACGAGTTGCACCATGAGTACCCGGGTTGCGGACACAGGCCAAGACAACGAATCCGACGGCGTTGCACTGACCACATCGGGGATTCGCCGATCAGTGGCCGCGGCGGCCATGGGTAATGCCATGGAGTGGTTCGATTTCGGCGTGTACGGCTATCTCGCCACTATCTCGCCACGACGGTCGGCGATCTTTTCTTTCACGGCCAGGGCGGTTCGTTACTCAAGTCCTTCGGCGTATTCGCGATATCTTTTCTGGCACGGCCGTTGGGCGGTCTTTTCTTCGGCCCGTTGGGTGATCGCATCGGGCGCAGCAAGGTGCTGGTGATAACCATTCTCATGATGGCCGCCGGGACCACGGCTGTCGGTGTGCTGCCGACCTACCAGACCATCGGCGTCTGGGCCCCGGTTCTGTTGATCGTCACCCGCCTGGTTCAGGGGTTCTCGACCGGCGGCGAGTACGGTGGCGCGGCGACTTTCATCGTGG
Source organism: Salinisphaera sp. RV14 (assembly GCF_052044135.1). NCBI lineage: Bacteria > Pseudomonadati > Pseudomonadota > Gammaproteobacteria > Salinisphaerales > Salinisphaeraceae > Salinisphaera > Salinisphaera sp. RV14. The sequence goes on along the minus strand of NZ_JBQDYF010000023.1, from coordinate 33,339 downwards.
AATCGTCCCCCGACGACAGCCGTGGTTTTCTGTCCAGTTTTCTCGAATTCGGCACGTTGGGAGGCTACACCCTCGGCGCCGGGCTGGTGACCGTGATGACCGTCTCGCTACCGGATTCGGCGATGCACAGCTGGGGCTGGCGCGTTCCGTTTCTATGTGCAGCGCCCCTGGGCCTGTTCGGGCTCTATCTGCGACTCAAGCTGGAAGACAGCGCGGCATTTTCATCGGCGGCCGAAAAAGGCGAAACGTCCCGCTCGCCGCTACGCGAGATCTTCACCGAACACTGGCGGCGGATGCTGCAGTGCATCGGTTTGGTGGTGCTGCTGAACGTGGCGTATTACACCGTACTGACCTATCTGCCGAGCTATTTCGAGAAACATCTGAATTTCTCCAGCACGCAATCGCTGGAACTGCTGATCGCGGTGTATATCGGCATGATGCTCGTCATCGCGCTCGTCGGCTGGCTGTCGGACCGCGTGGGCCGCAAGCCGGTGATCATGGCATCGTGCATTGGCTTCCTGTTGCTCGCCTATCCGGCCTTCTGGATGTTTCAGTTGCATGGCATGGTCGATACGGCCGTGGGGCTGGCGATTCTGGCGATTCTGGTGGTGTTGCTATCCGGCACCATGCCCGCCACTTTGCCCGCTATTTTCCCGACCCGTATCCGTTATGGCGGGTTTGCGATCTCGTACAACCTGTCGACATCCGCGATTGGCGGCACGGCGCCTTTCGTGATCACGGCGCTCATCGGCGCAACCGGCAATCTTTATATGCCCGCGTTCTATCTGATGGTCGCCGCTGCGGTTGCGCTGCTGACGTTGTTCACGGTCAAGGAAACGGCTGGCCAGCCACTGGCCGGTTCCGCAAGCCTGCGTAGTGCGCGCGGACATCGGAGGCGGGGCAAACGCTGAGCGCGTGCTGATCCAGCCGCGCAGCCGGCCGCCCAAGCGCCGTTACCAGTCCGCCTGCGACGGGGACGTCGATTCCTTTCCCCGCAGCCCGGGCGTGGCGCCGCGTGAAACCGGAGGTTGGCACATGATGCACGGCCACCGGGCGTGTGGCCGGTCTTTGGCGCCTATTGGCGTGGGCGCTTAGGGCCCGGCGGTCACGCGCGCAATCTGATCGAGCAGCTGATCGGGGTCGACCGGTTTGTGCAGGAATGCAGCGGCCCCGCCGGCCCGGGCCTGACGCGCGTCATCTTCGCGGCCACTGCCCGTCAGGAAGACAATCGGCGGATCCGAGGTCTGCGTGCGCATCATGCGTTGGAGTTCGAGGCCGCTCATGCCCGGCAGCTCGATGTCGAGCAGAATACAGCCGGGCCGACCGGCGGCTGCTCGCTTGAGGTAGGCCTCGGCCGATCCGTAGCTGGCACATACGTAGCCCGCGGCCGCCAGAAGCATTTCCAGGGAGGCACAGAGGCCGGCATCGTCATCGACGACGATGACCGTTGTTTTCGTGTCGTCGAACATCGCCCGCGCTGAATCGGAATATTTATTGCCAATACGTCTATGTCGGCCTCTGAATGCGGCCGCTTGAACCGCCCTGGAAACAGGGGCGCCCCGGCCCGCCCGGCCACGCCGGGCCGGACGGAAAGAAACCGTGCGGCGCGCGAAAAGCCTCAACCCAGTTTACCTTCGACGGCGCAGGTTGGAAGGCGGACGAAGAAGGTGGCGCCGTGGTCGAGCGTCGATTCCGCCCAGATCCGGCCGCCGTGCCCCTCCACGATCGAGCGTGCCAGCGACAGTCCCAGCCCGGTGCCTTCGAGCTTGGAGGTGTAGAACGAATCGAAGATACGTCCGAGCTTCTGGCGGGGAATGCCTTCGCCGGAGTCCGTCAGGCCGAACTCCACCTCATCATCGACCAGACGTGTTCGGATCGTCAGGTTCCGGCGTCCCCGATCCACCGACTCCATGGCATCGACTGCGTTGACGATCAGATTGATGATCACCTGTTCGATCTGGATCGGGGTGCACTGGATCGCCGGCAGCGGCGAATACAAATCGAGATGGGTATCGATGTGGTTCTTGCGGACCAGGCTTTCGACCAGGGCCAGCGCCTGGTGTATCAACGTGTTCAAGTCGCTGTTGCTGGTCTCGCGGTCGCCGACGAAATCGCGCGTGACCGTGACGATCTCGCTTGCATGCTGGACTTGTTCCGCAATCTTGCCCAACGTGGGTGTGACCTGATCGATGGGCCGCCCGGCATGCAGCATGCGCTTGATGGCGCCTGCGTAGTTGTTGATCGAATTCAGCGGCTGCTTGATGTCGTGCACCAGGGTGGTGGTCAATTCGCCGAGCGTCGCCAGTCGCTGCATGTAGACCAGGCTGGCTTGCCGGTCGATATGGTCGAATGCCCGGCGGCCGTCGGCTTCATTTTCGCGTAGAAGAAGACACAGCTCGGGCGCGGTATCGTCGCTGACCCGGTCGTGGCTGAACTGGGGAATGAGGCTGACCGTAAAGCCGTGAACCCGGCCGGCGGTGTCCGTATGGGTCACGTGCGATGTCGCCTCTCGCCCGGCCATGGCGGCCGCCAGGCAGGGGCGAAGCTCGGCGTAGGTGGCCGGGCCAAAGATCTGTTCCAGTTTATGGCCGGTAATGTCCTGCGGCGTGTGCCCGAACAGGGCACTGAATGCCTGATTGGCGAAATGGAATGTTTCGCTCGCATCGGCGTAGGCCACCATCTGCGGTATGGAATCGGCCAGCGATTCCAGCCGCGCCTGGGCCTGTACGACGTACAGGTGGGCCAGTTTTTGTTCGGTAATGTCGCGTTCGATCCCGATCCAGCGTACGGGCCGGTTTTCGTCGTCGCGTATCACGGTGCCGTTGCTGGCGAACCAGCGAATATTGCCGTCGCGATGACGGATACGATAGTGCAGCCCCCCGTCACCGCGGGCCACGCGCCGATCGATCGCGCTGAATCGTTCGCGGTCCGGCGCGATGACGCGTTCCTCCCAGGCCTGCAATGAATTGGGGAATTGTTCGGGCTCGAAACCCAGCAAATGCTTCAACCGGTCCGATATGTAGATGTGGTCGGGCTGGGCATCCTGGGTCATCGGGTCGAGCGCCATATCCCACATGCCGCCGTTGATCGCGCCCATGGCCAGATCCAGGCGCTGTTCGCTCTCGGCCGAGGCCAGAGAAGCCTGCTTGATCTCGGTGATGTCGGCGAAGGTGATCACGACGCCGTTGATGGCGTTGTCCTGCGTGCGGTACGGCACGATACGGCGCAGAAACCACTCGCCATGCCGGGTCTGGACTTCGCGCTCGCGCTGGCTCAGCTCGCGCATGACGTTCTCGGCATCGGCTGCCAGTGCCGGATCGTCGAATTTCAGCGAGATATCGCTCAGTGGGCGGCCGATATCCGATGTGATCAGACTCAGCAACCCCTTGATCGCGGGCGTGAAACGCTTGATGCAGAGCGCTTTGTCGAGAAACAGCGTCGCGACGTTCGTGCCGGCGAACAGGTTTTCCAGGTCATTGTGGGCGGTTTCCAGCTCGGCGACCTTGTTTTCGAGCTCGGTGTTGACTGTGGTCAGCTCCTCGTTGACCGACTGCAATTCCTCCTTCGAGGTTTCGAGTTCCTCGTTGGTCGATTGCAATTCCTCGTTCATGGAGAGGATCTCTTCGTTCGAACCCTTGAGATCCTCGTTCGAGGCCTCCAGCGCCTGAATGGTGGTGTTCAGTTCATTCCGGGTCGCTTCCAGTTCATCGGCCAGTTGCTGCTGCTCGTGGTCGCTGGTGGCGCCCGGTTTGGTGCGCGCCGCTGTCTTGAGGCGTTCGAAGGTGACAAACAGAAGCCCCCGTGCCGAGGCCGGGCGATGCAGCGGGCGGGCGGTGATACGAACCGCGTAGTCGTCGTCGTCATGGGGCACCGCGGTGACGTCGCATTGGCTGTCGTCGCGAAAGGCGCGGTGGATAATGGCGCGCAGATGGCTGCGGTACTCCTCGCGCACCATGTCCATGAGCGATAGCGAAGACGGGCCGAACGGCAGGGTGAGAAAATCGCGCGTCGGCCCGTAGCTGCAAAGGATATCGAGTTTGCGGTTGATCAGTACGCAAGCCGGGACGAATTCACGCAGCAGGATCGAGCGCGCGAGTTCCTGGGCGTCGTCGTGCGGGGCGGTGCTCTGGCGTGGGGTGCGCGGTTCATCGCCCGATCGCCCGGGACCGGCGCCCGGAGCGAACGGGAGGTCGGCGCGCGACGCGTATTGCGTGGTGGCGCGCTTGAACAGGCGGCTGGCGGCGTCGAGCGGCTCGAAAAGATCGACCTGGCCGGCGACCGTTTCCGAGGAGCCGAGAAACAGCAACCCGTTGGGTTTGAGAGCGAAATGAAAGGTCGCGATGACCCGTTGCTGCGTCTCCGGGGCCAGATACATGAGCAGATTCCTGCAGCTGATCAGGTCCAGCCGGGAATAGGGGGGATCCTCGATCATGTTCTGGGCGGCGAAGACGACCATCTCGCGCAGGCCGCGCTTGACCCGGTAGTGATCGTCGATCTTGTCGAAGTAGGTGCGCAGCTGACGCTGGGTGAGATCGGCACTGATCGACTCCGGGTACACGCCGGCGCGCGCCTGCGCCAGGGCCCGCGTATCGATATCGCTCGCGAACACGATGAAGTTGTACTCGCGGCCGGTCTCGCGTATCGCCTCGTCCAGCGCGAACGCAATGGAATAAGCTTCCTCACCGGTCGCGCAACCGGGGACCCAGGCGCGGATCGTATCCGCCGCGTCGCGATCCTTTAACAAGGCCGACAGCCCGTCGCAGCGCAGTGCGTCATAGGCGGCTGTATCGCGAAAGAAATCGGTCACGCTGATCAGGAAGTCCTGGGTTAGATTGGCGCGTTCGCTGGCATCCTTCTCCAGTCGGGCGAGATACGCCTGTGGGTCGCGCGCGCCCAGCAGCCCCATGCGCCGCCGGATACGACGCTTGAGCATGTTGGGCTTGTACGGGAAAAAATCGCGCCTGTTTTCGTTCCTGCGCAGCAGATCCAGCGCTTGATGCAGGATCCTGTCCCCGATTTCGATATCCGGCGGCCCGGTATCGCCGGGGCGCGGTCGATGGTTGTCGGTGCCGGTCGCGCCGGGCGGTAATGGCGGCATCTTGATGTTGTGCCGCAGGTGGTTGCACAGCGGCTCGATGAGCGCGCGCGTTTCCAGCACGTAATCCGGCGATGCCAGTTCCATGGCCGCTCGCGGCATGTGGCCGAATTCCGCGGTTTCCGGGTCCTGCGCCAGGGCCAGGCCGCCGTGCAGCTTGATGGCCTTGAGCCCCAGGGCGCCGTCCTGTCCGCTGCCCGACAGGATGACCCCGACCGCTCGCGAACCCTGTTCCTGCGCCAGTGCGCGCAGAAAACCATCGATTACCGTCGGCGCAGGCTCCTGGTTTTTCGGCAGCAGCCGAAGCTGCGCGCCCTCGATCCCCAGCGCACATCCCTCGGGCATGACATACACATGATCGGGTGTGACCGTCATGCGGTCCTCGATCGTCACCACGGGCAACGCGGTGGCGCGGCCGAGCAGGCTCGGCAGCTGCGAGGTATGCCGGCTCGACAGATGCTGAAGCACCACGAAAGCGGCGCCGGTGCCGGCGGGTATGCCGCCCAGCAACGTGGAGATCTGACGCAGGCCACCGGCGGAAGCGCCGATCGCTACGATGGGTGTCGTGGTGGCGGCCCCGGAGGGCACATTGTCCATATTAGTTCCTTTCGAACGGATACCCGGTCGGGTGTCGCGCCGGGATCGTTCTTGCAGCCGCTCGACCCCGCAGGGCCGACAAGAAGATCATCCCACTCGATTATGCTGCTGAAGCCGACCGCAGTGCGTCGGGCGTCGCCTTGAGGGATCGGCCTCGGCCGGGTCACCGGCTGGCCATCGTCCGGCCCCGACGAAATGCGCGGGCGGCGCGCCTGGGCTGTTGTGACCGTTTTCAACGTGATGAAGCTCGAGTGCGTGCGGCACGGTCCTGTCGATGCGGGCAAGAACCGGGTTCGCGGGGCATGAGAAAGACGGCCTCGCCGGACGCGACCCATGCATGACGCGTTGGTGGCAAAAAATGCCTGCAGCGTTCCAATGCAGCTTCCACTGTGCCGCGTGCGCCCCCAGGTTACAATTGTCGTGAAAATGCAATGGACTAATGGACTAGGCAGTATTCCGCATGGCGGCTCATTGCGGTGTATGTCTGTCGAACGAAGCACGGGGCTGCGCTCATCGATACGGCGTCCCCCGGTGCCGCGCCGGGCACGAAAAATTGCCGCCAATCCATGGCGCGAGCCCGGCCGGCACGGGGCCATATCCTTGCGCGCCATACGGCGCGGCGCGCTGCTGTTGTTATCACTCGCATTGGCGACTACCGTGTGCACGGCCCCGCCCTCAACGAGCGAGACAGGCAATCATGACCGATAGCTGCTGCGGCTGTAACGCTGGCGACCTGAGCCAGGCGTCCGGCGCCCAACGACGCGCCCTGATTGTGGCGTTGGTCATCAATGCGTTCATGTTCGTCGCCGAGATGAGTGTCGGGCTCTGGGGGCACTCGAGCGCGCTACAGGCCGATTCGGTCGATATGCTGATCGACGCCGTGGGCCTGGGGATCGGATTGTTCGCGCTCAACCGCACGCTTCGTGCCCGTGCCCGCGCCGGATTCACGAACGCCTTCATCGAACTGGTACTTGCGGCCGGCATCGGTGCCCAATTGATTCACCAGATCGTGATCGGCGCCTTGCCGGTCGCGGCTGTCATGATCGGCATGGGCGCCGTGGCGCTGGTGGCAAACCTGGCCGCCGCCGGTCTGTTGCTGCGCTATCGCCATGAAGATATCAATATGCGGGCGATGTGGCTGTGCACGCGCAACGATGCCATCGGCAATGCCGCGACCATCGGCGCGGGCGTTCTGGTGCTCGCGGTGGGTGTGCCGTGGCCTGATTGGATCGTGGGCGCGTTGGTCGTGCTGTTGTTTGCCTATACGGCCATCGGGATGCTGCGCGAGGCCTGGGTCGAGCTGCAATCGCAATCAGCGACGAACGCATAGTCCGCCACATGCCGGGGTTGTCGGCGGTTCGCGCGGGGCCGCGCCGCGCCCAGGCGAGTGTCCGCCGAAGGGCAGGGCGACACCGCGTTCGTCGCGCCCCGGGCTCGCAAGCGTGGGGCGTCTGTCGGGCGATGCCGGCCCATCAACGCGACGAACGCCCGGCAAGCAGTTTATAGAGCACGGGCAGGAATAGCAGCACCAGCGGAATCTGCACCAGCAGACCGGAGATGATGGCGATGGCCAACGGGCGCTGCATGCCCGACCCCTGGCCCAGCCCGAATGCCAGCGGCATCAGCGCCAGTGCGAAGGCCAGTGCGCTCATCACGATCGGCCGCATCCGGTTGCGCCCGGCGCGGATCAGGTTCCAGGCCAGGGGCAGATCATTCCTGATCAGGCGTAGCTCCGAGAAGTAGAAGATCGCGATTTCGGTGACGATGCCGATGACCATGGTCATGCCCATCATGGCGGTGATATTGAGTTCGACGCCGGTGACCCAGAGGCCGATGAATACCGCGCTGGCAGCCAGTAGCGGCTGGATCAGAATCGCCAGCGCCACGCGGAAACGCTCATAGAGAAACAGCAGCAGCAGGAATATCAATGCCACCGCGGCCACAAAGACCGTGATCAGGCCCTTGAAGGCCTGTTGCTGCTGCTTGTACAGCCCGCCAAGTTGATAGTAAACGCTGTCGGGAATAAGGTCCGGTTTCTGCAGCACCTGCTTGACATCGGCCACGGTCGAGCCCAGGGAGCGTCCGCTGATGCGGGCGGTCACCGCCACGTCGCTCTTGAGGTTGTAGCGGGTCAGTTGCGGCTGGCCGGAAACGATCCGCACGTTGGCCACCCGTGCCAAGGGGACGAGGTGGCCGTCCGGTGCCCGCAGCAGCATCTTGCCAATTGTGTTCACCTGGTCGCGCTGGTTTTTCGGTATCCAGACCCGCACGCCGACGAACTTGACGCCCTTGCGCACCTGCGTCGTGACGACGCCGCTCAGATAGGCTTGCAACTGCTGGGTGACGGCCCGGGGTGACAATCCCTCGACGGCGGCCTTGATCCGGTCGACGTGAATCGTCAACGCCGCACCGGCGATCACGACCCCGTCCTTGACACCCACAACGCCGTTGACCTTGCCGATGGCCTGCGCCACTCGGCCGGCGACCCGGCGCAGCTGGCTCTCATCGTTGCCGAACAGCCGGATATCGATGGGTTCGGGCACCGAGGTGAGATCGCCGATTTCGTCCTCGATGAGCTGATACAAATCGATGTCCAGGCCCGGCACCTGTTGCTGGATCGCCTGGCGAACCTGGGCCATCACCGCTTCCGTCGAGGGGCGTGGTAACGGCGTGAGCCGTGCGAACAGGTCGCCGGAATTGGTCGTGGTCATGGCGCCGCCCAACTGCGCCCCCTGGCGCCGCGACCAGGTTTGCACATACGGGTTTTTCTTCAATATCTCGGCCACCTGCATCATCAGACGGTTGGTTTCGGCCAGCGATGTACCGGGCGCCGAGCGGTAATCGAGCGTGAACCCGCCTTCGTCCATGGTGGGCATGAAGCCCGAGCCGACGTTGGAAAACGCGACATAGGCGAGTACCAGCAGCGGTACCAGGCCGGCCAGTACCCATGCGGGGCGCCGTAACAGCCGCACCATGAGCTTGGTATAGCCGCGGTTGACCCGGCGCGTGATCCAGCCGAGCTTCTCGCGCTCGGTATCCCTGGGGCCCAGCATGAAGTCGGCGAGCAGGGGCACCACCAGCCACGCCACCAGAAACGAGATGAACAGGGCGACCGCCATCGTCAGCGACAGCGCCTTGAAGAATGCGCCGGTCACACCGCTTAGAAACGCCAGCGGCAGGAAGATGATGATGGTGGAGGCCGAGGAGCCGATCTGCGGATGGGTGAACTCGCGGGCGGCGGCGAGCACGCGCTCGATGCCGTGTTCGCCTGTTTCCTGCACCCGACGCACCACCTGCTCGATCATCACGATCACGTCGTCAATGATCAGGCCGACCGCAGCCGCCATGCCGCCCAGCGTCATGATATTGAGCGTCATGCCGAGCGTGTACAGCGCCAGCATGGTCGCCGCCAGCACGGCCGGCACCGCAATGATCGCGACCAGCGTGATCTTCCAGCTGCGCAGGAACACCAGCAGCACGACGGCGGCCAGGATGATGCCGATGACAATCGCCTCGACGACGCTGCTTCGGGAAACGCTGACCAGCTGGCTCTGGTCGTACCACTGATGCAGTTTTACCCCCGCCGGGATCTGCGGTTGAAACTGTTTCAATCGCGCCGCGAGGTCGCGCGAGAGTTTGATCACGCTCGCGCCGGGCTGCTGGTAGACATTCACCAGCACGGCCTGTTTGCCGTCGGCGGTAAAACGGGTGTATTTGGGTGCGGTTGCCCGACGCACCCGGGCGACGTCTTCGAGCTGTACCTGGCCGTCACTGCCGCTCCTGAGCACCGTGTGGCGGATTTGTTCCAGGCTCTGGAACCGGGTGTCGGAAACCTCGAGATACAGTTTGTAGTGATCCTGTACACGCCCGACCGCCGTGAGCACGTTCGATGCCGACAGCGCCCGGGCCACATCGCCGATGGAAAGGCCGAGCGCATTGAGCCGCGCCGGCTCCACGTTCACCCGGTATTCCGCCACATCGCCGCCCTGTACGGTGACCTTGGCCACCCCGGACACGCTGGATAGAAAAGGCGCCATCTGATACTTCGCCAGATCGCGCAGTTTGATCTGGCTGACATCGGCCGAGGTCAGGCTATACGCGATAACGCCGGTATAGTTGGACGGGTACATGCGTTTCGCGGTGAAGTGCGTGCCCGCCGGCAGGCCGGACTTGATCTGGTTGATCGCCGATTCCACCTGCAACAGCGCGTTGACCATGTCGTGGCCCCAATCGAAATCGATCGAGATATCGGTGCTGCCGCGGCTGGTCGTCGAGCGCACGGCGCGTACCCCGGGTACGGCGCGAACCGCGCGTTCGACCGGGCGCGTGACGCGCAGCATCATCTCCTGCGCCGGACGCGCGCCGGCATCCAGCGATACCCGGACCCGCGGGAAGGCCACCTGTGGAAACAGCGCCGCCGGCAACTGGAAAAGACTGGCGGCCCCGCTCAGCGCCAACAACGCCAGCAGAAAAAGAACCGAGCGGCGGTGGCTCTGGACCCAAGTAGCGAAATTCATGAAGAGCTCCCCATCTCCCTACCATCCGAGCGCTCGTGATTGCCCTGGATAACCACCGCTCCCCCCCGTCAGATGGCGTTCGACGCGCGCCAGGCGCTTGTTCCCGATCCCGGTCCGAGCATGAATGCGCCGGACCCACCCCGCTGGGCCGGACACGAACATATGATCGCCGCGGGCATCGGCCGCGAAGCCGTCAAAAAACAACTGATTTTCAGCTGTTTTGTGCTGGGTTACTATCGCGGCGGACGACCGGGCACGGCATGAGCGGTGTCCGGCGGCGCACCGCGAACCGGGTATGGTAGCCGCATCGCCGTGTGGCGCGTGTACGTGCCGGCCTCAAGTGCGGCCCACGGCCGCAATGCCGCACGGCGCGAAAACGCCGGTATCCTGCGGGGGTGCGGGTAACGGCCTATCCGGACGGCCATCCTGCCCAGTGACCCGCCTCGCTCCGCGTTGCGGGTGGTATGGATGATCGATGGCAGTCAATGACGCATGCGCATACTCATCGCTGAAGACGATGCCAAGACGGGGCACCTGCTGCGGACGGGGCTGTCCGAAGCCGGGCATGTGGTGGACCTTGCCGCGGACGGTGAGCAGGCCCTGGAATGGCTGTTCAGTGAGGAATACGACGCGGCCATTCTGGATTTGATGCTGCCGCGTCGCGATGGCTGGTCCGTGCTCGCGGCGTTGCGTGATGCGAATGACCATCTGCCGGTGTTGTTGCTGACCGCGCGCGACGAGGTATCGGACCGGGTCCGCGGCCTGGATCTGGGCGCCGACGACTATCTGGTCAAACCCTTTGCCTTCAGCGAACTCGTGGCACGGTTGCGTGCCATTGCGCGGCGCGGCGACCAGATCAAGCCGGAGCGTTTCGTCATCGGCGACCTGGTGGTCGACCCGATACGCCGGCATGCGGCCCGTGCCGACCAGACGCTGCGTTTGACGCCGAAGGAGTTTTCCCTGCTGACCCTGCTCGCGGGCCGGGCCGGCCAGGTGGTCAGTCGGGCCGTGATCGCCGAAAAGATCTGGGAAATGAAGTTCGGCAGTGATCTCGACATGAATGTGATCGACGTGGCGGTGGCGCGTCTTCGTTCCAAAGTGGATGTCCCGTTCACGGATCGTTTGATCCATACCGTGCGCGGCGTGGGGTATCTGCTCGAGTTGCGGCACTGAATGGTGTCGCTGCCGCGATCCATAACGCTGCGACTGAGCCTGTTGTATGCGGCCTCGACCCTGGCCGTATTGTCGGTCTGCGGCGTGGCGCTGTATTTCTATCTCGTTCACAGCTTCAATTACGAAGATAGCCAGTTCCTGATCGCCAAGGTGCACGAGCTGCACGCCGATCTGGCCGACGATGGCCACCGCACCCGGCGGCTGGTCAAGGAGATCCATACCGAGACCGAATCCACCCGCTTTCGAGACTACGAAGCCCGTCTGTTACTCGCGCAGAGCAAAGTGCTTGGGGAAACGCCCGGCATGGCGGCGCATCTGCCCGGAACAGACTTTCCGGCGGCGCAACCGTATCGTCAGTTCACCAACGGGCCGCGAATCGCCCGGGTCAACCGGCGGGGACATTACCTGCTGGCCGCAATCGATCTCGGGGCGAACGCGACCACCGGCCAGCCGGTGATACTACAGCTCGCCATGAACGTCGCCCATGATCGGGCGGTGCTGGCGGACTATCGGAATATGCTGATCGTCGTATTGGCGGTCGGCACGTTATTGGCGGTTTTGTTGAGCATTGTCGCGGCGCGAAAAGGGCTGGCCCCCATGCGGGCGCTGAGCCGTGTCGTGGCGAATCTTTCCATCGAGCAGCCGAATCGAGACGCGCTCAGACAGCAATCGTGGCCACGCGAAATCAGCGGGTTGGCCGACACGCTGGATCGCGTGCTCGATCGCCTGGCCCGTTCGTTCGAGCGGCTGCGCCAGTTTTCGGCCGATGTGGCCCATGAGCTGCGCACCCCGCTCGGCAATTTGCGCAACGAGGCCGAAATCGCCTTGTCGCGTACCCGAGATGAGCAGGATTACCGTCGCACCGTCGAATCCATGCTCGAGGAAACGCTGCGCCTCGAACGCATCGTGGATAGCCTGCTGTTTCTGGCCCGCGCGGAGCAGGATCGGGCGCCGCATCTGCACAAGGCGATCGCGCTCGATGAAATCGCGGCATCGGTGGTCGAATATTATGCGCCGCTGGCCGAACAACAGGGTGTGGCCTTGCATGCACGAGGTGCGGCGCGGGCGCATGGCGACGACGACTTGCTGCGCCGCGCCGTGGCCAATCTGGTGGCCAATGCGATCCGGCATACGCCGGCCGGCGGCCGGATCGTTGTGGAGGTGGTGCCGGGTGAGACCGCTGCCATTCGGGTGATCGACAATGGCAGCGGTATCGCGCCCGAACATCTGCATCGGGTGTTCGACCGCTTCTATCGCGCGGATGAGTCGCGCACGGATTCGATTCAGGGCAGCGGTCTCGGTCTGGCCATCGTCGATTCGATCATGAAACTGCACAACGGCCGCGTATCGATCGAGAGCGATCTGGCGCAGGGCACGACCGTGTCGCTGACCTGGCCGGCGGCTTGATGACGGCGGTGCCGCAGGGAATACAGGCCGTCCCCGGGTGATGGCGTCGCTCCGATCCGGCATCCCATCCTGTTCTGAACCCTGAGGTTCGCTGGGCGGCACGGCACGGGTGCGGCGAACCTGACAAAAATGTTATTGGCATGTCAGGTGAATGACAGGTCGGCTTGTCAGACTGGCCGCCATGTCTATGCTCGCTCGCCCCATGGTTGGGTTCCGCGCGGCGCGTCTTCTGGGCCTGGCGGCACTGTTGTGCTGTGCCCCGGCCTGGAGCGCGCCGCCGGGCACGGTCACTGCACAATCGCGCACGGTCACGCGTGATCTGACGGCCTATGCCGAGGTCGTGCCGATTGCGCAGGCTCGGCTGCAGTCCGCGCAGACCGGGCAGATCGCCGGTTTGAATATCGATCCGGGCCAGCACGTCACCGCCGGCGCGGCGCTCGGCAAATTAAAAGGCCCGGAAATCCAGGCGCTGCTGGAACAGCGGCGCACGGCGGTGGCGACGGCCAAGGCAAAACTGGGGGCGGCCCGGCACACCCTGGCGATCACGCAGAAAAAACGCGCGGCCCACCTGAGCACCCGCCAAGACCTGTATAACGCACAGGCTGCCCTCGCGCAGGCCAGGGCACAGCTGTCCGCCGCCCAGGCCGCGTTCCAGGCCGTCAAGAAAAACGCCGTGCTGCGGGCCCCGGCCACCGGCACGGTGACGGCGGTCGCGGTCGCCAATGGCGAGCGCGTCGCGGCCGGGCAGACAGTGTTGACGGTCCAGCCGACCCATGGCCTGTGGCTGAAGGCCATCTATTACGGCGCGCGCGCCGCGGCCGTGCACGTCGGTATGCAGGGGCAGTTCATGCCGGCCGATGGCGGCAAGCCGATCCCCGTGCGGGTGGCGCGTATTCTCGCCGTGGCCGACGCGGACGGCGGCCGCCCGGTGGGTTTGCGCTCGCCTGCGAAAAACAACCGCTGGATCAGCGGCGAAGCCGGCACGGTCGTGCTGAGTGGCGCCCACGAAACAGGCGTGATGGTACCGACCCGCGCGTTGATCTTGTATCGAACCCACTGGTGGGTGTTGATCAAGACCCCGAAAGGCGATCGACGGCAACGCGTGACGTTAGGTCCCAGCCGCGGCGACGACACTTTGATTACCCGCGGCTTATCCGCCGGTACGCGGGTGGTCGTCGACCACGCCTATCTGACGTTCCATCGTCATTTCTCACAGCACTATCAGAAGCCCGGCTGAATGAGTCCGCTGATGTCGTCAATCCGGCGCGTGCTCGCGCGGCCTTTGCCGTGGGTATTGTTGTTCGGCGCGCTGATCGTCTACGGCGTCTATGCCTGGCTGCATATTCCGGTCGAGGTGTTGCCCCGTTTCGACTATCCGCAGATCAGCATCATCACCCGCGATCCCGGCGCCACCGCGCAGGAATTGGAGGCCCAGATCACGCGACCGATCGAAGGCCAGATTCTGGCCTTGCACCATCTGGCGAGCCTGCGTTCGAGAATGGGCCACGGGGAAGTCCAGACCACCGTGCGCTTTACCGCCGACACCCATCCGCAACAGGATCTGCAAGCCGTATATAGCGCGATCGACCGCGTTCGCGGCCAGCTGCCCGCCGCTGCACATCCGTACGCGGAACTCATGGGCAACGCCATCAACGAAGTCGCCGACTACGCGGCACAGATTCCGGCCGGCGTGGCGCCGGTGGCGGTACAACGCGCCATCCGGGCGAGCATCGAGCCGGCCCTGCGGGCACTGCCCGGCGTCCAGCGCGTCGAGGTCTACGGAACCGGGCACGACGCGCTATGGGTCCAGCCCGATCTCCCGGCAATGCATCATTACGGGGTCCCGGTGACGGCCCTGACTGCGGCCTTGAAACAGCACGTCCTGCTGCGCTCGGGCGGGTATATCCACGCCGGCCACCAGCACGTGCTGATCGAGGCGCGCAACCTGCCGCGCCATGCGGCGGCGCTGCGGCAGATACCGGTCCAGACCCGGCACGGTCCGGTGGCCTTGCACGATCTGGCGCATGTCGAGCGTGCCCCCGAGCCGACCCGGAACGCGATCAAGCTGGATGGTCGGGCGAGTATCGCACTCACCGTGTTCAAACAACCCGGTGCTTCCACCCAGCCCGTCGACCGGGCGGTGCAAGCCAAGCTGAAACAGACGCTCGGGCAACTCCCGCACGGCGTGCACTGGGTGCGCATCTACAATCAGGGCCATCTCGTGGGCCTGATCGGTTCGGATCTGGGCCGGAACCTGGTCATCGGCGCAGCGCTGGCGATCCTGGTGCTGTTCTGGATCCTGGGCGCTGGACGCGGCATCTGGGCGCTGGCGCTGAGTATCCCGTTGTCGCTGCTGCTGGGCATCGCCGGGCTCTATGCGTTCGGCGAAAGCCTGAACCTGTTGACACTGGGCGCGCTGTCAGTGGCTGTGGGTCTGTTGGCCGATGACGGGATTATCGTGCTGGAGGCGATCTATCATCGCTGGGAAGCCGGTGATTCCCACTGGGCGGGCATACGCCAGGGGCTGGCCGATATCGCCAGTCCCGATATCAGCGGCAGCCTGACCACGGTCTCCGTGTTCCTGCCGCTGCTGTTCGTCGGCGGCCTGGCGGGCTTGTTCTTCATTCCGTTCGCGCTGGCCATGGCGCTGGCAATTGGCGCCTCACTGTTCATTTCCCTGACCGTGATTCCGCTCGGGCTGGGCTTCATTGGGGCCCGCCCGCGGATGCGGCCGACCGCGGCGGCCCGTGCGCTCGACCGCCTGCAAGGCCTCAACGAACGGCTGTTCGGTCGGGTCACCCGCTTCCCGCGCGCGAGCCTGGCGGGCTGTGTCGCCCTGTTGCTCATCAGCGCCGCCGGCCTGGTGTTGGTGTCGGTCAATTTCCTGCCGCTGCCCAACGAAGGGGACATGCTCATCGGTTTTTCCTTGCCGCCGGGCACCAGCCTGCATCAGACCGAGGCCGCAGTGGACACCATTACCCAGCGCCTGCGCGCCGATCCGGCCGTGGCGCATACCTATGCGCGAATCGGATCGGCGTCGGCCACGGCCTATACCGAGCCGGGATACGCGGGTGAAATCCAAACGGTACTCAAGCCGGGCATCGGCGTGAACAGCCTCAACCAACTCGGTCAGCGTCTGCTCAAGGAGGGCCGGATCCCGGGCGTCGAGATGGCGATCGACACGCCCACCATCGAACGTCTCGGTGAAAGCCTGTCGGGTTTGCCGCAACCGTTTGTTCTGCGCGTGTTCGGCCACGACATCAGCAAGCTGCGCTCGCTGTCGAAGAAAATCGGGGCACGACTGCGCCACGTACCGAGCCTGACTTCCATTTTCAATAACGACAGCTACCCCATCCCGCAGCTGCAACTCAAGCCCAAACCCGGCGCGATGACTGCCTACGGCCTGACCCCGAGCACCCTCTATGCCCAGATCGATCCCCTGCTGACCGGCGACACGGTCGCCCAGATTCCCGACGGCAATGTGCCCCTTGATCTCTACGTCCGACTGGCGCAAGCCCCGGATCTCTCGTTAGCGGGCCTGCGGCAATTGCCGATCCATACCCGCCACGGCTGGACCCCGCTCGGCCAGCTCGCCCAACTCAAGCTGATCAATGCGCCCAACCAACTGCGCCATGTCGACGGCGCCCGGGCGCTGGATATTCTCGCCACGCCGACCGGGTCGCTCGGCAGCGCGGTCTCGGGCGCCAGAAAAGCGATCCAGGGCCTGCATCTACCGCCGGGTTATCGCATCGGCTTCGGCGGGCTGTATCCCAAACTCATGCACGCGGCGATCGGCATCGGCATCGCAGCGATCGCCGCATTCGTGCTCATGGTCGGGATCCTGATCATCCAGTTCGACGGGCTGCTGGCACCCGGATTGCTGTTACTGCAGATCCCGCTGGCATTCACAGGCGGCGTACTGGCGCTGGTGCTCAGCGGCGTCGGCCTGAACGCGACCGGGCTGGTGGCGTTTCTGGCCCTGCTCGGTTTGAGCCTGAATCACGGCATCGTCTTGCTGTTTCGAATACGACGGAACGAAGCGGCCGGGCAGCCGGTGGCGGAGGCCGTGCGTGAGGCAGTGCGGGTGCGTTTTCGGCCGATCGTGTTGACCACGCTGACTGCCGTGCTCGGCATGTTGCCAACCGCACTCGGCTGGGGGCAGGGCGCCGCACCCGAGCAAGGCCTGGCCATCGTGATTCTTGGCGGCATGATCTGGAGCGCGCTGCTGACGACCAATCTCATTCCGGCGCTGTATCTGTCTCGACGACAAAAGCAGGCAGCCTGAAGCAGGGATGCCCGGGGAACGGCAAAATGACTTTCGTTCGCCGGGGGCGAGGCCGTTCACCCAGGCCTGCCGGGTCCAGTCTATTGCAACGACCATGAGGCCGGTGTTTTTGTTGACCGGCGTAGCCATCAGATAGTGCCGTAGGCAGACGCGTCGAGGCGTTGCCGTGCCGGTAGGCTTCAGGGCGGCGTTAACCGCCGAAATCACAGGTACCGCATGTCGCATATCACGTCGATGATCAGCCAATACGGGCCTTGGGCCGTATTCGTGATCGTACTGGTCGAGGATTTCGGTATTCTGCTGGCGCCCGGCGAAACCGCGCTGGTCTCGGCGGCATTGCTGGCCTCGCAGGGCAAGCTGTCGATTGTCGGGTTACTGCTCGCGGCCTGGGCCGGCGCGGTTCTGGGCGACAACATCGGATATGCGGTCGGCCGTCTCGGTGGCCGCAGGCTCGTGCTGCGGCATGGCGCGCGGGTCGGTATCACCGAGCAACGGTTGGCCCGTGTCGAGCGTTTCTTTGCACGTTACGGTCGAGCGATCGTGGTTTTCGCACGGTTCGTGTTCGGCCTGCGACAGCTCAACGGCATCGTCGCGGGTGTGGGCTCGATGCCGGCGCCGATGTTTACCCTCTATAACGCCATCGGCGCCGCGTTATGGGTCGGCGTCTGGGGCTTCGGCGTGTACTGGTTCGGCAAGCAGTTTCGGCATTTCATCGATGCCGCCGGGCCGATCGCGCTCTATGTCGCGGCCGGTCTTGGTGTTCTCGGGGCTGCGGGCTATCTGTATTGGCGCTTTAAGCGTCCCGCCAGTCGAGGTTAGCGTGCGTTCGCACCCAACGACATGCCGAATCGCGGCATGTGGGATGTCGATGCAGGCCGCTTGTGCCAGCGTTGCCCGGGGCCCGCGGGTACTCGTGTGCTCTTTTAAACGGCCGGCGATCGGCTGCAACCAACCGGGTTATCATTTGTTGTCACGATCCTATCCCGGGGATAGGATATTGGCATGAACAAGCACGAATCCCATCCGCAGATCATCAATCGCCTGAAACGCGCCCAGGGCCATCTGGGCCGTGTGGTCAAAATGCTCGAGGCAGAGCAGGGCTGTCTGGAGATCGCCCAGCAATTGAGCGCCGTGGAGAACGCGATCACGAATGCCAAGCGCACGCTGGTACACGATCACATCGATCATTGCTTCGACATCGAGCTGTTCGAAAAGGACCGCGAGCAGGCACGCGTGCTCATGGACGAATTCAAGTCGATCACGAAATATCTATGAGTAAGCCCTCGATCAAGGCCGTGCGGGATTGGCTCGGCTTCGGCGTGAGCGATGACGCGGCCCATCCCCATCACGGGCATCATGCGCATGACGGCGCCGGCCATGGCCACACGCATGGCGTGGTCGATCCGAGCCTGGCCGCGACCGAGCGCGGGATCTGGGCGATCAAGTGGTCGTTCGTCATTCTGGCCGTGACGGCGCTGGGTCAGTTGGTGATCGCGCTGTGGTCCGGCAGCGTGGCGCTATTGGCCGACACCATTCACAACGTCGGCGATGCGGCCACCGCGATTCCGTTGTGGGTCGCCTTCCGCCTGGCCCGCTGGCCGACCACGCGGCGCTTCAGCTACGGCTATGGCCGGGTCGAGGATCTGGCCGGCGTCGTGGTGGTGCTGATCATTCTGTTCAGCGCGCTGGTCGCGGGTTACGAGGCCATCAACCGTTTTGTGCATCCGCAGCCGATCGCGCAGCTCGGCTGGGTGGCGCTGGCTGGCCTGCTTGGTTTTGCCGGCAACGAGATCGTGGCGGTGTTCCGTATCCGCGTGGGTCGGCAGATGAACAGCGCGGCCCTGATCGCCGACGGCTATCACGCGCGTACCGACGGGCTGACCAGCCTGGCGGTCGTGGTCGGGGCCCTGGGTGTATGGCTGGGTTTCCCGCTGGCCGATCCCGTCATCGGCCTGCTGATCACGATCGCCATCTTCGGCATCGTCTGGCAATCCGCGCGTGCCGTGTTCACCCGTTTACTGGACGGCGTCGAGCCGCGGCTGATCGACGAGATCCACCATGCGGCCGAGCATGTCGAAGAGGTACAGGGCGTAACGGATGTGCGCGCGCGCTGGCTGGGCCACGAGCTGGCAGTCGGGCTGACGATCCGGCTCGATGGCGCGCTGTCGGTGGCCGAGACGGATCGTATCGTCGCGGCGGTGCGGCGCGCGCTGGCCGATCATCTGCCGACTCTGCATTCGACGCGCATCGAAATCGGCGCATGAGTATCGCTGCGGCCGATCCCTGATCGATTCGTCGAACAGCGCAATGTTCGCCGTTCGTCCGGCACGCCTCGGCCACTTACATCCTGCGCAAAATAGAACGGTTACGTAAACAAATCTCGGTTACACGACAGTACGAATTCCTTACTACGCTAAAGAGGGAACGCTTCTGCCTATGATCTCCTACATGCACGCCATAATTCTCGGTTTACTCCAGGGTTTTTCAGAGCTGTTCCCGATTTCAAGTCTCGGCCATACAGTGCTACTGCCTGCCGTCCTCAACTGGCATATCGATCGTTCGTCGAACGCCTTTGTCGCATTTGTCGTTTTGACTCATTTTGCGACCGCGCTCGTTCTTCTCGGCTTCTTCTGGCGTGACTGGCTGGCTATTATCGCAGGCATCGTTCGGGTGCTGGCCAAGCGCGAGATTGGCATCAACGACACCTATGGCCGCCTGGGCTGGCTCCTGATCGTGAGCACTGTTCCGGCTGGTCTTCTGGGTTTGCTGCTCGAGCACAAACTACAGGCCCTGTTCGGTGAAGCGACGGTCGTCGCTGTGGCACTGGCCTGCAACGGCGCGGTGCTCTACGGGGTTGAGCAAATGCGCAATCGGCAGGTGAAGGAAGGGCCGCATGACGATACCAGGCTTGCCGCCCTGTCATGGACCCAGGCGGTCGTCATCGGGCTGGCGCAATGTTTCGCGCTCATTCCCGGATTCTCGCGTACCGGACTTTCGATGACCGGTGCACTTCTTACCGGTCTTTCGCATGAAAACGCGGTGCGCTATTCCTTCCTGCTTGCAACCCCCATTATTTTTGCCGCAGCGGTCTTGAAACTTCCCGACCTTTTTACCCGTGGCCTCACCGGCCTGGGACCGGCCGCGGTCGGGGGTATTTGCGCCGCCGTTACGGCCTATTTTTCTGTCCGCTTCCTTGTCAAATATTTCGAGACGAGAACGCTGACCCCATTTGCGATCTATTGCATGGTGGCGGGGCTCGCGGCTTTCGTATTTTTATTGAATTGAATCCAGGGCAGCCCGCGATTCAAGGGGTGGAGCGGCGCAGCTTTCACGGACCTCAACCGGAGGAGACCGGTCTTTGTTGACAACTTTCGCAGTAGATACGCTTTGAATGACCGCTGTTGGCGTGAGCCTTGATCTGTGAATAAGTTGCTCATCCAAGCCTGCCGCCCAGAAACTGACGGGTGACGAAGTCGGCTCGTTAGGGTTGACCCCGCGTGCCCTGCGCGGCCGCTATCCACAAGGAATCGAAGGATCGATCGTGATGAACGCAGTCAGTGCGCATCGTAACCGCTTGACCGCCCGCCAGTTCGTGCTCGCCTTCGGCCTGGTCAGCATGCTCGCGGACATGGTCTACGAAGGTGCGCGCAGTGTGACCGGGCCGTATCTGGCCACGTTCGGCGCCTCGGCGATGACGGTGGGCCTGATTACTGGCCTGGGTGAAGCGGTCGCGCTGGTGTTGCGGCTGGCCAGCGGCCCGCTATCGGATCGTACGCAGCGCTACTGGACGCTCTCGATCGCCGGTTATGCCATCACGCTGGTCGCGGTGCCGGTGCTCGCGATCGCGTCCACGCTCGCCCAGGCCGGCGCGCTGGTCGTCGGCGAGCGTTTCGGCAAGGCCGTGCGCACGCCGGCGCGCGATACCATGCTGGCGGCCGCGAGCCATGCCTCGTTCGGGCGCGGCCTGGCGTTTGCCGTGCATGAAGCCATGGACCAGTCCGGGGCCTTCGTCGGGCCGTTGCTGGTGGCCGGCATGATCGTGCTGTCGGGTTATCGCGCGGGCTTTGCGGTGCTCGCCGTGCCCGGCGTGCTCGCGCTGCTCACGCTGATCTGGCTGCGCCGCCGTGTGCCGACGCCCGTGGATTACGATGCCGGCCACGACGCCAGTGCTACGTCCGCCCCAGCGGCGAATGCCAGCGGTCTGTCGCGCGCGTTCTGGCTGTATACCGCCTTCACGGCGGTGGCGATGCTGGGTTTTTCGACCTTCGCCGTGCTCGCCTATCACGACCAGGTCGCCGGGGTGATCGCACCGGCGCTGATTCCGGTCACCTATGCCGTGGCCATGGCCGCCGCGGCGCTGGCCGCCCTGGGCTCCGGCTGGCTGTACGATCGTGTGGGCCTGCGTGCACTGATGGTCGCGCTGCCCCTGGCTGGCCTGGTGCCAATGTTCGCATTCACCGACTTCGCCCCGGCCATATGGATCGGTGCGGCGCTGTGGGGCGCGGCCATGGGCATCCACGAATCGACCTTGCGCGCCGCGGTGGCCGATCTGGCGCCGAGCGCGCGGCGGGGCACGGCCTATGGCCTGTTCACCGCGGCCTACGGTATCGCGTGGCTCGGCGGCTCGACCATCATCGGCGCGCTCTACGGCCTGTCGTGGGTCGCGGTGATCGCGTTCGTGGTCGCCACCCAGCTGGCCGCATTCGGACTGTTGCTGATTTTATTGCGCGAGCGGGGAGGTTAGACGCCGGGGGCGTCCCAGACGACATCGGGGCGGCCTCAAGGGTCGGGTAACAGCGTCGTATTCGCGTGCTCCCGCGAACACGCCGGCCCGATCGGGCGGTGCCGCAATACGTGTGGGAGCGGTCGTGGTTGCTCACAACACGCGCCCGGTCGCAATATCGATGGCCGTTGTGACGTCACTTACATAGACCTTGCCATCGCCCGGATGCCCGGCGCCGGTGCGTGCGGCCGCCAACACGATCTCGACTACGGCGTCGGCTTGTGCATCCGGCACGTCGATTTCCAGTTTCACCATATCGACCGTCCGGATGTCGTTGCCGCCAGCGCGATGGCCGACCTCCTTCAATGCCACCACAGCGATGCCGGGCCGCGCCGGAACCTCGGCCAGGGCGTCGATTACAGGATCGGTACGGTGGGCACGAATGTAGGCCTTGATTTCTTTCATGGTGGTCTCTCCTTTGTCTATCGCATGAAAAGGCGACCCACGGACATCGCCTGAGGGGTAACAGAGCCGGATGCCCGCGGGTCGAATGGCGGCGGCGCCGGTGCGAACGGCGCCGCCGGTGACACCTTGGTAGAAGGGGCGCTACCAAGGCGCCTCGCCTGAACGCCTGCCGGAACAGGGCGGTGCATTTGCGTTACAGGCCACGGGGCTGATATGTTTTGACCTGTCAAGGGTTGATTCGACTCTCATTTTTGGCAAGCGCGTTGGGTCAGGACAGGGACGGGCAGATTGCGACGGTGGATCCTGCTGAGATGCGTGGATTGGTTACCGACCGGACTTCACTGCGTCGCGGAGCTGGCCTCTGTCTAGGAGCAGGGGTTATCGGCTGGGAATGCCTCTTGGGGCTGATTCCGATCAGCCGACGCCGGTATAGCCCGGGCGAGGGTTCTCCACACCGGCCCGATCCTGCCCTGACTCAACGCGCCTGATGACCTCCTGTATCTGGGTTCGATGGATGATGGACAATCGCGGGGTGTTGTCGCCCGTCAGCCGGCGGCGTGTCCGTGGCGGGGCATCTCGTGACAAACGATGTCCCAGATGAAGCCGACCAACTCGCGGGCGACCGCGACAGTGACCTGTTTGGTGTTCTTGCCCGCGTGCAGCAGGCTGCGATAGCGGCCGCACAGGCGCTTCTGTGCTCGCCAGGCAATGGCTTTGGCCGGTTCGGAGGCGTGTTGCGCCTTGCGCTTGAGATGCATCGTCTGGCGCGCGGGGAACCGATAGCTCCAGGCGGATTCCACCAGCATGCGGCGCGCATGCGTGTTGCCGCACTTGGTGATCCCGCCCTGGCGCCGCCGGGTCCCGGTCGAGTGTTCACTCGGCACCAGGCCCAGATACCCCATCAGTTGCCGGGGCGAGTCGAACCGGCTGATATCGCCGAGTTCGGCGAGCAGCACCATTGCCGCTACGGTGTCGACGCCGCGCAAGGCCTTGAGCGATTGCACCACCGGCGCCAGCGACCACTGCGGCAGCACGCGTTCCAGCTGCGCGGTCAGGTCCGCCACGCGCTGCGTGGCGGCCCGGGCGGCATCGATGTATTCCTGCAGGACCACCTGTTGCCAGTCGTGCGCAAAGCGTAGCGACTCCAGCCAGTGGTAATGGCTTTTCGTCCAGCGGGTCTTGTTCGATGGCCAGGCATGACCATGACGCAGCACAAAGGCGCCCAGTTGCTGGCGGGCCTTGCGTTCCTGGGCCTTGAGATCGGCCCGCGCGCGGGTGAGATCGCGCATCGCCTCCTGCTCGGCATCGGGCACCCACACCGCGGTCAGATCGCCGCTGCGCAGCGTGGCGGCCAACTTGAGGGCATCGCGCCGATCCGTCTTGATCCGCTCGCCGGGCTTGCGCGGAATCAGCGACGGCGCCACCACTTGGCAATCATGGCCCAGACCCAGGAGCTGACGATACAGTGCGTACCCACACGGCCCGGCCTCGTAGCAAAACAACATCACCTGCCCATCGAAGGCCGTGGTCAGACGGTCGACGAGCTTGACGATCGTCTTGGGCTTGTTCGCCACCTCACCCCAGCTGACCGGCGTACTGCGCCCGGCCGGCGCGACCGCTACGGCGATCGTGTCCTTGTGCACGTCCAGACCGACGTAAACGCCGTATTCGGCGACGGTCGACGACCGCTGTTCCAGCACGGCCTGCGCGATCCGGGTCTCATTGGCTCCCATGCTAATCTCGTTCATGACCTGCCCTCCTCAATGTGGCTCTGTGTCAGGGTCTTTAGCCCGTCCCCAACATAACCCACGCAGTGTTGAGGACGGGCAGGTCAAAACATGATGTCTAGACGTCGATGTCCCGACGCGGCTCGGCGAACCAGCGATACACCGCCGGGAGCACGAGCAACGTCAACAAGGTCGACGTGATCAACCCGCCGACGACGACCGCCGCCAACGGGCGCTGCACGTTGGCGCCGATGCCGTTGGCCAGCAGCAGCGGAACGAGGCCGAGAATGGCGACGGTCGCCGTCATCAGAACCGGCCTGAGCCGATGCTCGGCGCCTACACGCACGGCTTCGTCGACCGACATGCCCTGCTCGCGTAACTGGTTGATATACGAGACCAGCACCACCCCGTTGAGTACGGCGACACCGAATACGGCGATGAAGCCGACGGCGCCGGCCACCGACAGATACAGTCCGGAGGCCCAGAGCGCGAATATCCCGCCGGTAATCGCGAACGGCACGTTGAGATAGATCAGTGCGGCATAGCGCAGGCTGGAAAAGGCGATGAACAGCAACAGGAAGATCAGCGCCATGGTGATCGGCACCACGACATACAGTCGGGCCATCGCCCGCCGCTGATTCTCGAACTGGCCGCCGTATTCCACGAAATAACCGGGCGGCAGTTCGACGTCGCTGGCCACGCGCTTCTGGATATCGCGCACCACACCGCCCATGTCGCGTCCGCGCACGTTGAGTTGCACGAACAGGCGCCGGCTGGCCTTGGCCCGCGAGATCTTCTTCGGCCCGCGGTAGACCTCGACGTCGGCTACGCGGGATAGCGGGATCAAGGCGCCCTGCGAGGTGCGGAAGGTCAGGTCGCGGATGGCGTCGACCCGGTTACGGGCCGTCTCATCGAAGCGCAGAAAGATGTCGAACCGTCGGATGTTTTCGAACACCTGGCCGACGGCGGCACCGCCGATGCCGGTCTCGACCACACCCAGGACCTCGTCGAGCGGAATGCCATGGCGTGCCAGCGCGGCGCGATCGGGGCGGACCACGATCTGTGGCTTGCCACCTTGTTGCTGAACCCGTACGTCGGCTGCCCCGGGTACCGCGCGCGCAATCGCCGCGATCTTTCGGCCGGTGTCGGCCAGCCTGGTCAGATCGTCACCGTAGATGCTCACCACGACCTGGGCGAGTACGCCGGAGAGCAACTCGTCGGTGCGCAGCTGGATCGGCTGCGAGAAGTTGTTGGCCAGACCCGGCAACGACTCGCCCACGCGCTCGGCCATCGCCGTCTGAAGCTGTTCGTAGTCGCGGCCGCTCGCCCAGGCATCCAGGGGTTTGAGATTGACCAGCGAGGCAATGACGTTGACCGGCTCCGGGTCGCCGCCGACTTCGGCACGCCCGACCCGTGAATACACACCCCGGACTTCCGGGAACTCGCGCATCACGGTTTGCACGCGTCTGGCGTATTCCCTGGCCTTGTCCAGGCTGGCGCCCGGCGGGAGGGTCGAGCGCACCATGAACGTGCCCTCGCGCAGCGTCGGGATGAACTCGGTACCCAGCGTCGGGAAGATCGCCAGGCTGGACAGGAACAGCACGATTGCCGCCCCCAGCACGGCGACCGGCGCCTTGATCGCCGCATCGCGAATCGGTCGGTAGCCGGCTTTGAGCCAGCCCACGAGCCGGGGTTCGCCGTGTGCGCTGCGTCTCCTGAACAACAATGACGCCATCACCGGAACGAAGGTCAGCGCCATGACCAGCGCGCCGGCCAGCGCGAACGAGATGGTGTAGGCCATCGGCGAGAACAGCTTGCCTTCGGTCCCCTGCAAGGTGAACAGTGGGGTGAAGACCAGCACGATGATCGCGATGGCGAAGGTGATGGGCTGGGCGACTTCGGCGGCGGCTTCGCCGACCAGGCGCATGTGCGATACGTCTTCCTCCGCCCGTTCCTCCATGTGCCGGAAGATGTTTTCGATCATGACGACCGAGCCGTCGACCATCATGCCGATGCCGATCGCCAGGCCCCCGAGGCTCATCAGGTTGGCCGAGAGACCGACATAATCCATGGCAATGAACGCGATCAGGGCCGACAAGGGCAGACTCGCGATCACGATCAGGGTCGAGCGCAGATTGCCGAGGAACAGGTAAAGCAGCACCAACACCAGAAGCGAGCCTTCCAGCAGGGCGTTCTCGACCGTTGTCGAGGCCTTGTCGATCAGGCTGGCCTGGGAATAGTAGGGCTTGGCCCGCATGCCTTCGGGCAAGGCCGCGTTGATCGTGTCTATCCTGGCCTTGACGTTGTCGAGCAGGGCCTGCGTGTTGCGACCGATCAGCTTGAGAACGAAACCGCCGACCGCTTCCTTGCCGTCGGCGATCAGGGTGCCGCGCCGGATGGCCGGGCCGAAACCTATCTCGGCGATGTCATCGAGATACACGGGGGTTCCATTGTTTTCGGTCACCTGAATCTCGCGCAGATCCGCAAGCCCCTTTTCGCCGGGGTCGACCCAGCCATAGCCGCGGATGATGTATTCCTCGCCGCCGCGGTTGATGAACGAGCCGCCGACGTTGCGGTTGTTCTCGGCGATGGCGCGACGCACGTCGGCCACGGTGATATTGCGAGCCGACAGGGCGTTGGGGTCGAGGGCGACCTGATACTGCTTTTCATAACCGCCGATCGACAGCACGCCGGTCACGCCGGGCACCGTGCGCAGCTGGGGCTTCACGATCCAATCCTGGGCGGTGCGCAGGGCGGTCGGCGAGTGCTGGCCGCGGTCGGTGTTTTCGACGGTATACATCATCACCCGGCCGAGCCCGCTGGTGATGGGACCGAGTTGGGGCTCGCCGAGGCCCTTCGGAATCTGCTGTCGTGCCTTGGCCAGACGTTCCATGACCAGCCGACGGGCGAAATAGATATCGGTGCCGTCCTCGAAGTAGACGTTGACCCGGGACAGTCCGAAGATCGAGGTGCTCTGTACCCGTTCCAGTCCGGGCAGGCCGTACATCGAGATCGAGACCGGATACGACACCTGGGTCTCGACATCGACCGGCGACAGCCCCGGGCTCGACGTATAGATCTGCACCATCGGGGGTGTGACGTCGGGGTAGGAGTCGATCGGGACGTTCTGAAATGAATAGACACCGGCCAGGGCCAGGGCTGCGATCGCCACGAGGGTGAGCACCCGGTTGGCCAGCGCCTGTCTTACGAATCGAGCAATCATGTCGATCTCCCGATCAGTGGCCGTGGGCGGCGCTGCGCGAGCCGCTGGTCAGCACCGACATCAGGTCGAAGGCACCGGCGGTGACCACCGGATCGCCCGGATCGATCCCCTGACGAATCTCCACCCGGCCGTTGTTTTCGTCGCCGGTGGTCACGGCCACGGCCCGAAAATGACCGGACTCGTCGCCGGGAACAAAAACCACCGGCTGATCCCTGTCGAGGGTCTGCACCGCGTCGGCGGGCACCAGTGCGTAGTCTTTTTCGCTTGCGGTCTGTACGGTCGCGGTGCCGAACATGCCGTCGCTGAGCCGCCCGTCCGCGTTGCTCACGACGGCGCGCACCGTCAGCGTGCGCGCGTCGTGATCGAGCGCCCGGGAGACCCAATCGGTCTTGCCCGCGAACCGGCGATTGGGTAACGCCCGCACGCGGAGCGTGACCGGCAGCCCCGGGCGCATGCGTGCGGCGTTATTTTCGGCGACGTGCAGCATGACCCACATTCGCGACGAATCGACGATCTGAAACGGGGTCTCGCTGGACGCGACGGTCTGGCCGGTGACCACATCACGACGCTGAACCGTGCCGGCAATCGGCGCGGTGAGCGCGAACCGTGATAGCGGCGTGTCGTCGTCGCCGGGATCGATGGCTTCGATCTGGGCCGCGGTCAGCCCATAGAGCTTCAATTCAGCGCGCGCTGCGTGTCGCGAGGCGCGCGCGGACTGATACCTGGCACGGGATGCGTCCAGTGCGGCCTGGCTGATAATCCGGTCGCCGGCCAGATCGCGCTTGCGTCGATAGGCCGCCCGCGTGTTTCTGTAATGCGCGGTCGCTGTCAGATAACGGGCCTTCGCCTTGCCGAGCGCCACGCTGTCGAGCATCGCCAGGGTGTCGCCGACCTCGACCCGATCGCCGAGATCGGCTTCGACCGCGACGACCTTCGACTCCAGCCGCGGCCCGACCCGGGCCACCCGGTCGGCATCGAAACGGACGTTGGCCGGGGCTTTGACGGTATCCGCCGCCGCCCCGCCGGGAACCGCGGTGACGCGAATGGACAGCGGCTCGAGTTGCGCCGGTGTCAGGTGGACTTCGCGTGGTGTCGATTGATGTTTTTTGTCGTGGCCGGTTCCATGGCGACCGGAGCCCTTGGGCGCGGAAGTCGCGGTTTGCTGGGGTTGGTCGGTCGTCTTGCCGGCGGACTGGGAGGCGTCGCAGCCGCTCGCGACCCATAGGGTCGCCAGCAAAACGCCGAGCGTTGCGCGGGAATGATTGAATGCAGGCATGGGTTAGTTTCCTTCGCGCGTGTGGCCGGCCGAGACGGCGATCAGGCCCCCGGTCGCGCGTTCGAGATCGGTCATGGCGTCGATCAGGGCATCGAGGGCCGACAGGTATTCAGTGCGCACGGCGATCAGGTTGTTCTGGGCCGTGGTAATGGCGGGCGCACCCACTTCACCGGCCTGGAACGCGCGTCGGGTCAGATCGACCGATTGCCGGGCGGCATCGAATACGGCGCGGTCGAGCGCCTTGACCTGACGGCGCGCCGAGCGATAGTCCGATAGCGACCGCACAACCTGGAGCCGGACCTCGCGCCGCAGGTTCTCCTGCTCGAGCCGGGCCTGATCGAGTTCGGCGGCGGCCTGTTTTCGCTCGCCTTCATAGCGATGGAGAATCGGCAGTTCGAACGACACGCCACCGCCGGCGATCGTCGCGCCGTTGCCATTCGGCCCCCGGCCGTTGCCGCCGTTTTCCTCGCGATAGAAGCCGAACACGGTGAGGTTGGGAATGATCTGACGATCAGCCAGTTTCAGGCGTTGGCGTGCCGCCGCGACGCGTCCGGCCGCGGCGGCCAGATCCGAGCGTTGACGAACGGCACGCTCGAGCAGGGCGGCGCGATCCGGCACCTGCAGCGGGTCGAGATCCAGCCTGCCCTTCACTTGAAGACGGCGGCGCGGATCGATGCCCAGCAGTTCGTCCAGGGCCAGACGTGCCCGCTGCAGCCGATTCTTTGCCCGGGCCTGCAGGGCCGTGGCGCGGCTTACCCCGAGCTGAGCCGCATTGAGCTCGAGCTGGGTCCCGGCCCCGGCGGCCATCCGCCGCTGCGCATAATCGTAGAGTTCGCGGTTGGCCTGCACGATCCGGCGTGCCGTCGCGACCGCCTTGTCGGCCACCAGCACCGACAGGAAGGCGGCACGCACGCGCGCCGTCGTGGCCGACACCAGATAGCGGTACTGGTCCCGGGCCGCGGCGAGCTCGCGATCGGCCGCCGCGGCGCGCAGCCCGCCCTGGCCGGCGACCCAGAACGCCTGGCTGAGTTGCACATTCAGGTCGGTCCCGGAACCGGCCGGGGTCGAGCGCTGGCCGGCGCCGACTTCGAGCCGCGGGTTGGAGGGGACCGCGACATCGGCGTGAATCGCCTGACCGGTCAATTGCTCTACGCGAATTTTGGCAGCGCGCAGCGTCGGGTTGTAATCGCCGGCCCAGTCCAGGGCGGCGTCGAGCGTCAGGGGTTGGGGGATCTCGGTGACCGCCGTTGCCGGGGCCATGAACCCGCCCAGCCCGAGGCCGAGCGCACAGGCGCCCAGCCGCAAGCGTATTGCAGACATGCGTGAATCCTCATCGCGAAAAAAAGAAAAGCGAGGGGATTCAGGCTATGGGCGGGGTTATCAGGGGGTCGGGGCGCGGGCCGGCGTAATGCGGGCGCGGGGCGCGATTGAGCATGCCGCGCACCGACGCAACGGCCGCATTCAGGGACGGGATGATGCCGAGGAAATGCAACTCGCCGTGGCCGCAGTGATCGGTCAGATCGTCGCCAGCGGCATCGGCCGTGGGCGTCGCCGCATCGACCGTCTCGCCATCGGCTTGCACGATCGAGTGATCGGCGCCCGCGAAGCTCGCGGCCTGGGCATGAAGCGACCAACCCAGCGCGTTGCAAAAAAGGCAAAGCGCCAGCAAGCCCTGCAGGAGGGCCGAAAATTTGGCTGGGTTACGCGACATGCGATTTATTCGAGCATGTGAATTCGTCAAGCGCAACCGCGAATACCCGCGTGTTGTCGACGAACGGGACAGCGACGTTCCCGCTCAGGCGTCGCGCTAGGCGCAAAGGGCATTGGCAACG
Organism: Salinisphaera sp. RV14; assembly: GCF_052044135.1. Taxonomy (NCBI): domain Bacteria; kingdom Pseudomonadati; phylum Pseudomonadota; class Gammaproteobacteria; order Salinisphaerales; family Salinisphaeraceae; genus Salinisphaera; species Salinisphaera sp. RV14. Next base: position 3,019 of record NZ_JBQDYF010000023.1, on the reverse strand, counting down.
GCTTCGTTCCCGGCGCATTCGGCATTGCGCGTATCCGCCCGCGTGGCTTGACCGTCGGCGCCAACGCGCGATTAAGCCACGGCCCCGATGGCCCGGTTGACCGCCGCAATTTTCGGGGAACCGAACGGCGTACTTGCATCAGTTAATGCGAATCATTACCATTCAATCTGTTTTCCGCACGCCGAGGCTTGGTGCTTCCCATGCACGCTTTTAACAACCGCGCTGTTTTCGCGATTCTGGTGGTCCTGCTGGTCGGGCTGCCGACCGTTGGTTTGGCCAAGGACGCCGATTATCGACTGGCGATTATCAAGCAGGGGTTTCAGCCGCAGGCACTCAGCATACCCGCGGGTAAACGGGTCAAGGTCCTGGTGCACAACAAGCTGGTGCGGCCGGCCGAATTCGAAAGCTACGACTTCACGGTGGAAAAGGTTGTCCCCGGCGGCACCACCGTGCCGGTTTACATCGGTCCGCTGAAAAAGGGCCGCTATAAGTTCTTCAACGACTTCGCCCAGAACATGCAGGGCAAGCTGAGGGTTCGCTGACCGTGTTTTCAGGAGCAGCCATGTTTCCGACCGCCATTATCGTTTTTCGTGAGGTGCTGGAAGCCGCACTCGTGGTGTCCATCGTGCTCGCCGCGGCCAAGGGTGTGGCCGGGCGCGGTCGCTGGGTTTCGCTGGGCGTGTTGCTCGGCATCGGCGGGGCCTGTCTGGTGGCTGCGTTCGCCGGCACGATTGCCGGCGCCGTACAGGGCCGGGGGCAGGAATTCCTCAACGCGGGCATTCTGCTCGTCGCGGTGGCGATGCTGGGCTGGCACAACGTCTGGATGACCAAACACGGCCGGGAACTCGCGCAGCATATGAAGGCCGTCGGCCATGATGTGGCCAGTGGCCGAAAGCCGCTGTACATGCTCATGGTCGTGGTCATGGTTGCGGTGCTGCGCGAAGGCTCCGAAACCGTGCTGTTCACCTACGGAATCTACGCCAGCGGCGTGCAGGTGCTGCCCATGCTTTCCGGCGGCGCCCTGGGTGTGCTGTTCGGGGTCGTGGCGGGCGCTCTGCTTTACAACGGCTTGCTGCGTATTCCGACGCGCTATCTGTTCAGCGTCACCAGCTGGATGATCCTGTTGCTGGCGGCCGGGATGGCGGCCGATGCCGCGGGTTTCCTGACCCAGGCGGGCGTGCTGCCGACGCTGGGCAACTCGCTATGGAATACCTCCGGACTGCTGTCCGAGCAATCGCTGGCCGGCCGTGTGCTGCATATTCTGATCGGCTATACCCAGCGGCCCTCGGGCATGCAACTGCTGTTCTATCTCGCCGCTCTGGCTCTGATCGGCGGGGCGATGTGGCGGGTTAACCGGCGTCGCGGGCGCCCCCGCGCCGCCAGGCAACAGGCCACGACCTGAGTTGGCGCGGAGTTGATGACCATGACCAATGCACAGGGACGGCTACAGCAGATACCCATTCGCGTCGACAGTCCGGCCGGCAGCCGTCGCCAGCCCCATCAAGGCCCCTGGGCGCGGCGTGTGGAAGCGGTTGTCAGCCGTCATCGCAATCTGCTCGATTTCGTGCATGCGGGCATGTTCATCGGCTTTCTGGCGCTGATGCTGGTGCCCTTGTTCCTGCCGCTGCCGGCCGAAGGCGCGACTTTTTACAACAACTTCACGCTGTTCGCGAATTTCGTGATCTGGGGTCTCTGGTTCCCGCTGGTCTTCGTATCCGTGATCTTCACCGGTCGCAGCTGGTGCGGCGTGCTCTGTCCGCTGGGGGCCAGTTCGGAATGGGCCAACCGGGTCGGACTGAAGCGGCCGATACCGGCCTGGGTGCGCTGGCGCGGCACGCCGATCGTTAGTTTTGTGGTCATTACGGTGCTGGCTCAGACGGTCGGCGCCCGCGACTATGCGCTCGGTATCGCCGAGGTGTTCGGGCTGACCTTTGTCTGTGCGATCCTGCTGGGGCTCGTCTATGGCCGGGGCGCGCACAAGCGTGCCTGGTGTCGGCATATGTGCCCGATCGGCCTGATGCTCGGCGTGTTCTCACGACTGGGTGCCGTCCAGTTCGCGCCCAAGCGGCCGCGCGGGCAGGACGATGCTTATGCCGAACGCGGCATTTGTCCCACCATGATCGATATCAACCGCAAGGCCGAGTCGCGCCACTGTATCGAGTGTTTTCGCTGCGTGAATCCGAAGGCGCGCGGCGGGTTGAAACTGCTGTTCCGGCGGCCCGGGACCGAAGTCGCCAATATTCGCCAATATAACCCAAACGCCGCCGAGATCTGGTTCCTGTTCGTGGCGACCGGGCTCTCCCTGGGCGGCTTCCTCTGGCTGGTGCTGCCGCAGTATCAATGGCTGCGCCAGGCGGTTGGCAGCTGGGCCATCGACCACGGCAGGTACTGGATCGGTACGTCGGGCCCGGCCTGGCTCATGGCCGTGCATCCGGCCGCGCATGAAGTATTCACTTGGCTCGATTTCTTCATGATCGTGGGTTTCATGCTTGGCTGCGCCGCGGGGTTCGGCATCGCGCTCACCCTGATTACGGCTGCCTCGAGCTGGCTCGCGGGGCGGCTGGGCGCTGATCTTCACCTGCGCGGACGGCTGGTCGAACTCGCGTATGCGTATATGCCGGTTGCGATGCTGTCGCTGGTCATCGGCCTGGGCGGGAAGCTGTTCGACGCTCTGGCGCTCACTGGATTGCCGGGCGAGGCGATTGCCGGGATCAAGGCGGCACTGTTCGCGCTTAGCGTGTTGTGGAGCCTGCAGTTGGGCTTTCGCCTGCTCGGTCAGCAGAAGCTGGCCGGTGTGCGCCGCATGGTGGCGCTGGCGCCGATGCTGGCCGGCATCGCGCTGGTCGGGGTCGCCTGGAGCCCCGCGCTGTTCGGTTACTGAGCGTGTGTCGATACGCAGATGGGAAAAATCAGACCCAGGGTATTTATTAACCCGGCACAAAAATAGAGGATTTTTCGGGTTAATAGCGCGCGTATGCGACCGCATGCTCGCCGCGGCCATTGGCCGCGAAGCCTTTGA
>NZ_JBQDYF010000022.1:0-53935 GCF_052044135.1 Salinisphaera sp. RV14 | reverse complement strand
GCTCGGCTTCGCGGCAACGACGCGCGTGCTGGCGTTGTGTGCGCTCCAGGATCGGCGCCGCCCGGCGGTTGAGCTTGGCATTGCCGCCCAGACCGAACAGGAAATCGGTCAACGGATCGTCGACGGTCAGCGCCATGAGTTCCGGATTGGCGAAATGACTGTCGCCGCGCAACAGGATATGCGTGTCCGGCCAGGCCTGGCGCAGGCGCCTCAGCACCCGGCCGATGATCATGGCGTTCTCGGCCCCGGTCGGGCGCTTGCCCGGGCGCAAGGCCGCGGTGATGAATCGACCGGACAACCCCTCGAACAACAGCAACGGCAGATAGCAATAACCCCCGTAGTGGTGGTTATAGAAACGAAAGGCCTGCTGGCCATGGGTGGCATCGTCGGTGTGGTCCATATCCAGCACGATGGCGTCCGGCGGCTCGGCGTAGCCGGCGATGAACTGATCCACGAACGCCGCGGCCATACGGTAGATGTCCTGGGCCGAGACCGTATTCTCCAGTCGGGAGAACGTCGCGCCACTGGCCAGCACGCTGTCCGCGTCCAACGGCACACGCCCCACTCCCATCTGGAACATCGGATCCAGGCGCAAGGTGTCGGCGTCGTTGCCGTCCTCGTAAGCACTGGCGACTTGATAGATGCGCTGCGCCAGCAGATCGGCGACTTCATGACGGATATACGATGAATGCCGCCGATCGCTAATGGCCGCGGCCAGCCGCTCGGTCAACCCGATCTGCTCATCGACCGAGCGCAGCAGGAGCGGCCCCACGTCCGAGGACAGGGCCCCACCGTCGAAATCGCCGCGGACGGTCAGGCCATCGATGGGGTTAAATCGGAGCGGCGGTACGTTAGAATCGGACACAGGCGAACCTCGTGGTGCTTTGTTCGAAGCTCTTGTGATTATCCTCCCATTATATCAATGGGTTGCGCGAGGTTCGCCTCCTTTCCTGCAAAATCCGGGTTAACACCAACCGTGATAAATACGGATCGACGCGAGCCCAGTCACGATGGGTTATGGACTGAATCCGATTCCTCCTCGCGGAGGTGGCGGTACAGAGTCGCTCGAGATACACCAAACGAATGGGCCATATCCGTTGGAGCGGATCCCTAATCGATAAGCTTACGAGCTGATTCGAGCTTGGCATCCGTCGTTCGAGGACAGCGTGTCCCGACATACCGCCCCTCGATGTCATAAGAGCCCAGCCTCATCGCGCTCATGGACAGGCGGTCGTAAAGTCACACTTTCATGCCAGCCAAATTACACTCGCCCGTCTTAATCTCCCGATACACTGCATTCGATCTGAACGATCCAACACGCATCACAGTCGACACCATCCGACATGTTCAACTTCTTGCGCCTGAAAGGAAACCAGCATGGCCTCTTTTGTACTCAGCCCGGCGCAGGTGCCGATGTTCGAAAGCCTGTGTCGATCCACGGTCGGGGCGGCGCTGCAGTTACCGGGCATCCTTGATGCGGGGATTGCGCTGTACGACGGCACGCAAGACACGCTCCGGTTGGAATATATGGAGCGTCGGGAGGGTCAGCCTTCGCCCTTTGCCGAGTTGACGCTCGATGAGGGCAGTGTGACCGTTCAGGCGCTCCAGACGGGTCGAACCGTTTGGGTCCGGGAGTTCGCCGAGCACGCCCCGCAGAGTCCTGTGATCTGGGTCGGCGGCGTTGACAGCGTCATTGCCGCGCCGCTGACCGTGGCAGACCAGACCATCGGGGCCGTGGTGGTGACCGCGGCCGCGCGCGAGGTACTGACGGCAGTGCATCTCGGTGCCATCGAGGCACTGGCCGCGGGACTGGGTTTCCAGCTGGCCCATTGGATCCTGCAGGCCCGGTATGCCCATCTTCAGAAGCTGTATGCGGCCCTGCGCGCCAGCAATCGGCTGTTGATTGGCCCCGTTCGTACCCGCGACGAACTCTATGACGAGGCCTGTCGGATCTGTGTCCGGCACGCGGGCTTCGCGCTGGCCTGGATCGCACGGCCCGACGAGGCCGGCTGGTTTCGGACGCTGGCCGTGGCCGGATCCGTGCAGGACTTGAGCGAGCGCATTCAGGTGTCGAGCGATGCCTGGCGCCCCGAGGGCCAGGGCAGTATGGGCCAGGCTTGGCGAACCGGGCAGGCGGCGTATCGGCAGACGCCCCGCGCCGAGCACCATTACCGGCCCTGGCATGCCGCGCTCGAAGACCTCGGGCTGCACGGATTCGCGGCGGTGCCGCTGAAACGGAACGGGCGGGTCGATGCCGTGCTGGCGGTCGGCGCGTATGAGGCCGACTACTTCGGTGATGAAGAGCGCCTGCTGTTCGAGGAAATCGGTATCGATCTGTCCGAGGCCTTGAGCCTGCTCGATGAGCGCATCCGCACCCAGCTCGCGGCGACGGCGGTGCAGCACGCGCCGACCGGCATCATGGTCGCCGAGCCGGACACGCAGCGTGTCCGGTATAGCAACACGGCCATGACGACCCTGACCGGCCAGTCACAGCATGCGCTGCGGGACCGGGCTGGGCTGTTTTTCATGCCCGGGGATCCGATGGGCCGAAGCCTGCCGGGCTTCGCGGCCCGCATCGGCGCAGGCCGGCGCTGGCAGGGGCCGGTCTGGGGCCGGCGTGCCGAGCACATCTGGGAGGCGAGCGTCGAGGTCCGAACCATCACCGGTCCGGACCGGACCCCGCGCTTGCTGGCGCTGTTCGGCCCGCCGCCCGATGCGGCGGGGGCGAGCCTGCGCGATCCGTTGACAGGCCTGCCGAACGCGGACGGCTTTCACCAGGCACTCGAGCGCAGAGTGAGTGAAACCCCCGAGCGCGGCCTGGTCGTGATCCGGATCAACGTTCGGGACCTGACGTCCATCAACAGCGGCTACGGCCGGGCGGGCGGCGACCAGATTCTGGTGGATCTGGCGGGCCGACTGCGGCACGCCCTGCCGATGAGTACGCTCGTCGCGCGTCTTGAGGGCGACAACTTCGCCCTCCTGACGCGCGCCCTGCGCCGCGATGCGGTGGCCCGGGTGGCACAGCGCCTGTTGCGCCAGGTCGATGCGAGTATCATCCGGCCATTCGAGATCGACGGACATGCGCTACCCGTAAGGCTGACCACCGGCGTGGCCTTCCACCCCGGCGACGCGCCGACCGCCGGGGGGCTGCTGGCCGAGGCCGAAATGGTGCTCGGGCAGACCCGCTATCAGGACCGACGCGCCCCGATAGAATCGACGGGGCAACCGGATGCGATCCGGGCCCGGCTGGCCACCGCGGCGCGCCTGCAACACGCATTTCATGAGGGCCACGGGATTCACCCGTGGTATCAACCCAAGATCTGTCTGCACGACGGCACGTTGACGGGGGCCGAGGCCTTGGTCCGCTGGCAGGACGACGCCCGGGGTCTGGTCTCGCCCGGCGAATTTCTGCCGCTGACGGAGGCCCTGGGGCTGACCGGCCAGCTGGATCGGACCATGCTCGATGCGGTGCTGCGTGACCTCGCCCGCTGGCAAACAGCCGCCGGCGGCCTCGTGCCGATTGCCATCAATCTGTCTGCCGGACAGCTCACCGATGAGGACCTGACCCGGCGGCTCCTGGAAGCACTGCAGGCTCATGGACTGCCGGCCTCGCTGCTGCATGTGGAGATCACCGAGCATGACGTGATCACGGACGTGGCCGCGGCCCGAACCGTGTTGCAGCAGTTGGATGCGGCCGGGATCGAGGTCAGCCTGGACGATTTCGGCACCGGCTATTCCTCGCTGTCGATCCTTCGGGACCTGCCGCTGACCCGGCTGAAACTCGACAAGAGTTTCATTGACCGACTGCCCGACGATGCGCGCTCGCTCAAAGTGGCCCAGATGGCGATCGAGCTGGCCCATGCGCTCGAGATGGAGGTAATCGCTGAAGGTATCGAGTCACAGGAGCAGGCGGATGTCCTGCGCGATCTCGATTGCGACTATGCGCAAGGGTTTTTCTTCGCCCGGCCGATGCCGGCGTCGGAATTCGAAGATCAGTGGCTCCGCGGGTGACGCGCCGAACGGGTCACCCCAAGGTCATCTGCTGACGATGGTGGGCATCCGACGTCTTCAACCGACCACGGATCGCCATCTGACGCATGGGGTCTTACCGTACGGTTTATTCTGTTTCGTGAGTTGACCCCCTGTAGCACCGTCATGGCCGGGCGTACCGCAATCATGCGGAACCCTAACAGCTTAATATAACCATGGGCGCCCGGCGGCGTTGCAAGTCTGGGTCGTGGCACGCCACGACGCGGCGACTCGCGCCTTGCCGGACACGATTTGCGGTCTCCAACGCGGCACGTGTACGAAACGGCAACAGGCCCTAATAATCAGTTCGAGCCGAACTGCCAGTAGTCGATCTGGCGGCGCATGCAGAACACCGGCAATTCAGCCTCTTCCACCGCCCGGATCAGTTTGTCCGTCTCGCCGCCGTCGAGCACGAACATCAACTCCTGAGGCTCGTCGGTGGCCTCGAAGAAATGCGCGGAATGCATATGCCCGTTCGCGCCAACACCCTCGATATCGTCGCGCCGGGTCATGCGCGTGATGCCCTGCGAGCGCGCCAGGCTCGCAATCGAATCGAGCACCGGCGCGCCGTTGTGCCGACGCGAGCGCGGGGCGATGAAGATCAGTTCGAATCCTTTCATGACGTCGCTCCGGTGAGATGACGCAGGCCGGCGAACGTCGCCATGCCCAGCCCGGTCATGAGCAAAGAGCCGACCACGTGGACCGCGATTCCGGCGAAAGCCCACAACAGCCGCCCGTCCTGGATCTGGGTGAACATTTCCGCGGAAAACGTGGAAAAGGTCGTCAGCGCGCCCAGAAAGCCGGTGACAATCATCAGCCGCCAGAACGATGACAACTCGGGAATCGCGGTGAAGGTCGCGATCGCCAGGCCAATCAGAAACGCACCCAGCAGATTGGCCACCAGCGTGCCCGGGGGCAGCGTGGGCAGATAGCTGTTGAGGCCGAGCCCGATGGCCCAGCGCAGGTTCGCGCCGATCGCCGCGCCCAGGGCGATGGCAAGCATGGAGTGAATCAACGGCATGGATTTGTCTTCGGCGTACTCGGCTCCGCTTTCCGATTCCTGAGTCTGACCCTGCGGATGCGGTGCCTGCGGGTCGTAGGTCGTCTCGCTGTACGAATCGTTGTTCGTATCGGTCACGCGGCAGACTTGTTCGGTGTGTGCATGCCATATTCTCGCCCGCCCAGGCCGACGATGCCAACGTACCGCCGGGCACGGACGCACGCCACCCGGCCTCCGGCATCAGACACGGCGCCCGGAACAGCCGGCCCGCGTACCCGCGCTCACCCATAGCCAGAGCACCGCCAGCAGCCCGACGAAAAAACGCCCGGCACGGCATACAACGCCAGCCCGGTTTAGGCTCCCGGAGCCAGCGTGAGCAGCCCCAGCGCGTATCGAAACCGATGATCGGGGCGACTGGCCCCGGGTGGTGCGTGAAGGCCGGGTCGGGCACGCGCATCGTATTCGAGCAGTGCCTGGAATTGGCCAGACTGACCCGCCCCGGCGCGGCGCTGGTGGTGGACGACAGCGGGGCCCGGGGTGCGGGCCGTGGCCGCGGGCGCCGACCTGGCGTGCGTCAGCGCCACTGGCGTCTACTTCGTTGCGCCGGGCGATCAGGTTTTCGTTCGGCAGCTTTGGTCGATACAACGTGCCGATGCCAGGCCCACGCCCCTGATCGCGCGTCTGATCGAGGCCCTGAGCGACTGATTCGGGTCAGCTGCTGTTCAAGCGCATCCATTAGGGTCGACCACGTTTCAACGAACAGCCTCGAAAAAAGAGAGGGACAAGCATGACCATTAAAACCACCGCCATCACGGGCCTGACCGCGCTCACACTGGCCGCGGGCACGGGCGTGGCCCTGGCCGACAGCAACGCCTCGAATACGGACAGCCAGGGCATGGCCTCTGCTCAGGCCCAGGGCATGTATTCCGCCAATCGCCTGCTCGATGCGCCGGTCTATGCCAAGGGCAACGACAAGGACGCCATCGGCGAAGTCGATGACGTGCTGCTCGGCAACAGCATGCAGATCCAGGACTTCGTGATCGAAACCAAGGGCAAGTTCGGCGTGCTCGGCGGCAAGAGCTATGTCGTCGCACCCAGCCAGCTGACGGTGCGGACCCAAACCACCGGCAAGGCAACCAAGCCCGACTACCGCGTCGAACTCAATATCACGCGTAACGGCTTGGGCAATGAGCCGGTTTACAGCGATTCCTGGTGGACCAACGCCCAGAACCAGGCCGGACAGGCCTGGCAGGCAACCAAGAACGCGACCTCGAGCGCCTGGACCCAGGTGGAGAACACCACCTCCAACATCGTCAACGGCGGCAAGAACGAGGCCAACAAGGCGGCCAACGCCACCAGCAACGCCGCGGACAAGGCCGGCGACAAGATGTCGAATGCGGCTGACAAGGCTGGCAACAAGGCCTCGAACGCAGCCGACGATACCTCCGACAAGGTCAATAACGCGACCAACAACAACTGATCAACAACCCAAAGCACGTCACGGACGTTCGCCGTCCGCACCAAAGGGGCCGTTCACGGCCCCTTTTTCGTGCTCGGCGCGACGTAACTGACCCCCGACTGCACCTCAGGCTAGAATAACGCCGACCCGGTAACCCAAGTCGAAGGAGCGGCGGATGAGTCCGCAGAACAACAACAACAACCAGAGCAGTCTGTTCGGTGCTCTGTTTTTCCCGGTACTCGCGGTGGGCGTGCTGATCATCGTCGCGATCCTGGTGATGAGTTATATCGGCCACAAGCGGACGGCCCCCGCGCCGAACGGCAACATCCGCCAGCTCAGCGCATCCACCATGAATACGCTGCGCCAAAAATACGACAAGCTGGGCGAATCCATCGGCAATCCGAACGCGCCGGTCACGATCCGCGAGTTCGGCGACTACCAGTGCCCGGCGTGCGGCGCCTTCGAGCCCACGGCAGAGCGTGTCCGCAAGAAATACGTCGATCCGGGCAAGGTCCGCTTCATCTTCTTCGACTTCCCGCTGGCCATGCATCAACACGCCCAGGCGGCGGCGATCGCGGCCCGCTGTGCCGCGCGGCAGGACAAGTTCTGGCCGTATCACGACCGGCTGTATCACACCCAGTCGAAGTGGGCCGAGCAATCCGACCCAAGCTCGATGTTTCTGGATCTGGGGCTGGAGGTCGGGCTCGATAACGACAAGCTCAAGGCCTGCATCAAGAACAAGACGCCGCTGCCCACGATTAACAAGGAGCACGACGCCGGCAAGTTGGTCAAGTTGCGGGCAACGCCGACCGTGTTGGTCGGCAACACCGAGTTCATCGGCGGACCCAGCTACGACAAGCTCAAGCAAGCGATCGACGATGCACTGTCGGCGGCAGGCGCCAACGGCGGCTCGCAGGGTAGCGCCGGGCAGTAGCCCGGCAGTGCCACCGGGCCTATGGCTCGGGTCGGGCCTCGATCTCGGCCAGCGTGGCTTCGATCACGGCGCGGGCCTCGGCATCGCGTTCTTCGCTGTCGCGGCCCTTGGCGACGGCGCGAAACCAGTGCTCCAGGCGTTTGTGGCGAGCCGAATCGAGCCGGTGCACGATGGCGCCGGCCTTGCGGCGGGCGCCGTCGGCCGCGCCCGCTGCCAGTTCACCGACATCGCGCGCGGCATGGGTCCGTTCGATGATGGCCCGATACCGGATCAGCACCGAATCCAGCAGAATCCACGCAAAGTTGGGGTTCCTGGGCGGCCCGAGCGTAATCCGGCGGCCGCCGCCCACCAGTGCGCCCGGCCGGCCCAGCGAGACCTTGAGCGTGGGCAGCGCATCGCCCTTGAAATAAGCCAGCGCACCGCCCACACCGCCGCCAATCAGCGTGCCCAGCCCGAGTGTATGACCGAGCGTGCCCGCGTCCACGGAAACGCCAGCGCCGGCGCCCACCGCCGCGCCGGCAAAGGTAAGCTGGCGCCGGGTCAGCCCGAAACGGCGCCAGGTCTCATCGTGCGCCAGATCCAGCCCCTCGCCGACCGGCGCCGCGGCGGTGGCCGCCCGCGTATGCCGATGGCGGTACAAATCCAGCAACGCGTTCGCGGTATCGCGCTCCAACTCGGCGATACGAGCGTAGTAGCGCCGTCCCGCCTCGGCGATGGCCGCGCGCCGGGCTGCCTCGGGCAACTCGCCATCGGCGTAATCGGCCTGCTCTCGCAGCGTGAGCGCTGCGCGTAGAAACGCCTGGATACGTTCTGCCGCCTCTTCGCGTCGTTGTTGCCACTCGGCATCGAGCAGCGCGATGGTCGTATCCAGATGATCGTGATCGCGCTCATCGATGCGATTGAGCGCCGCCAGCAGTTCGCGGCGGGCGGTATAACGCGCGGCGAACGCATCGAAGGTGCGCACCAGATTGAACGACTTGCCGAGCTCGGTCCGCCAGGCCTCGGCATGACGCCCGGGCCGGTCCGCGGTCTCGCGATGATGCGGGTTGAGCGCCGCCAGCCGCGGCCCGGCCGACAGGCGCAGGATCTCGATCTCGGCGATGAAGGCATCGTGCAGCCGCACGTCCGGGTCCACGACATAGAGCACGCCGGCGCCCTCGATCAGCGGCGCCAGCAATCGGCATTCGTCGACGAATTCATTCGAGTCGCGATAACGATCGACGAAGGCGGCCAGCGTTTCCGGCCCCGGACCACGCGCCGGGTCGGCCGCCAGCGCCCGGATCGCGCGCAGCGCCTCGATCGGCTGCTGGAACCCCGGCGTGTCGATGAAACGCAGCCGCTCGTCGCCGTCCAGCACCAGCGACAGGCGTTGGCAGCGCGTGGTCTCGCCCGGCTCGGCCGAAATCCGGATGATGGCGTCGTCGTCTTCTTCCAGCAGGGTGGCCAGCACGGCCGATTTGCCCATGTTGACCTTGCCGACCACGGCGAAGGTCGGCACCCCGGGCGATACCCAGACGGACGCTGTTTCGCGATCCGGATTACGCGGCAGGATCATAGGCCGTGATTTCGGTGGCGGGGTCGCGCAGGCCGTCGACGAACGCGGTCCAGCGGGCCATATGCTCGGCCTCGGGCGCGCCGGGCGTGCCGTTGTCGTCGGCCACGATTACCCAGGTGATGGGCGTGGCGCGACCGACGGCGGCGCGCACGCGCGCCTGCAGGCGTTCGGCCGAGCGCGGCGACAACGCCCAGTCGGGCGCCACCAGAACGACATGGCCGGGCGCGTGGGCCAAAGCGCGGTCGGCGGCCTCTTCAGCATCGGCATCGAGTACGCTCACGCGCTGCGTGGCTTGCGGGTTCAGCCGCAGGCGGCGCAGAAGAAACCCGCGAATCGCCCCGCCATCGATATCGTGGCCACCGACATCGAGCACGAGCGCGCCGTCGGCGCTCGATTCGGCCACCGCGCCGCGTGTGACCCCGGCCAGCGCGCGCCACAGCGCACGGTGGCGCGGGGCCTGAAAATCGAGCCGCGCCAGAGCCCACCGTTCGCGCGCGGCAAACAGTGCGATCAGCAACAGGCGCGGCAATGCGCCCCAGACCAGTACCGTCATCACCAGAAAGCGCCACCAGGCGCCCGCCACGGCACCGCCCGGCGGTTGCCGGCCGGCCGTGCCGGACAAGCGGCTCGCGCGCACGTCGCTGTCGCCGGGCACCGCCGCGGGCCAGATCCCGGCCCAGGGCGCGGCCAGCGTGCTCACCGCGCTGTCCATCAGACCGGTGTTGTCCGGCGTGGCTTCCCAGTAAAAGCGCACGTCGAAGATCATCAGACTGACCAGAAACGCGAACACCACGCCCAGCGACAACCCGAGCCCGCCCCATTGCATCAGGCGCGCGGCGCGCGCGGTAGCCGCCTGGCGCGCGGCACGCGAATCCGAGAATGCCTGGCCCCAGCGGGCCAGATTGCGATCGCCGGCCATACGGGCCGCCGCCGGACGCAACAGCATGCGGAGCAACCACGGCGCGCCGGTATTGCCAGCGATCAGCCGTGCCAGCGAGAGCAGCACGAAGCCGGTCCACGGCACCGCCACGGTCAGGCCAAGGAAGATCACCACATGCAGGCGCTGGCCATTGCCGAGACACAACCCCCAGGCCAGCATGGCACCGGCCAGCGCGAATCCGCCCAATAGCAGCCAGCCCAGTACGTCGATCAGGCGCGCCCAGGCCAGGCTTGGCCAAATGCGGCCCGGCGCCCGCTCACGACAATGAGTCAGCCATAGCCGGAGACCCAAGGCGCGACGTCGATCGTCCGGCAGCCCGGCCAGCTGCGGGCGGATATCGCGCGCGAAGATCAGTCGCTCACGCTCATCCACCCGCTCGCCGTTGGCCAGCAGAGCCTCGAAGTCGAGCAGATCGGCAAGTTGCCAGCGCGCGCCTGACGATCGGAAAGGGTTCATGCCCTCATTCTAGGGCCTATGGCGATGAAACGAAGCTATCGATAACCGTTCCGGCACAGAAAACCACCATCGGTAGGCCATCAAGACGGACGCGCGATGTTATTCTCGGCGTCATGTCGACGCCCACCACCGACACGCTCAACCGGCCGCTGCGCGATCTGCGTATTTCGCTGACCGATCGCTGCAACTTCCGCTGCACCTACTGCATGCCGCGCGAGCAGTTCGGCGCCGAGCATCTGTTTCTGCCCAAGCGCGAACTGCTGGATTTCGACGAAATCGAACGGCTTGCCCGTATCGCCGCCGGGCTCGGCGTGACCAAACTGCGCCTGACCGGCGGCGAACCGTTGCTGCGCCGCGATCTCGATGTGCTCGTCGCCCGCCTGGCCGCGATCGACGGCATCGACGACATCTGCCTGACCACCAATGGTTCGCTGCTCACCGCCGAGCGCGCCCTGGCGCTGAAGGCCGCTGGCCTGAACCGCGTCACACTCAGCCTCGACGCGATCGACGACGAACGCTTCAAGGCGATCAACGATATGGGCTTTCCGGCCTCGAAAGTGCGCGCGGCCGTGGACAACGCCGTCGCCGCCGGACTCACGCCGGTCAAGGTGAATTGCGTGATCCAGCGCGGTGTCAACGAGGATCAAATCCTGCCGCTGGCCGAAGCCTTCCGGCACAGCGGCGTGGTGCTGCGCTTCATCGAATACATGGACGTGGGCACCTCCAACGGCTGGCGCATGGACGACGTGGTGCCCGCCCGCGAGATCCTCGAGACCATCCGCAGCAGGTACGCGCTCACGCGTCAGCCGGCCCGCCAGCCGGGCGAAACAGCCAACCGCTGGCGCTACGACGATGGCGCCGGCGAGATCGGCCTCATCGCGTCGGTCTCCATGCCATTCTGCGGCGGCTGCAGCCGCGCGCGTCTGTCCGCCATCGGCGAACTCTATACCTGCCTGTTCGGCGTGCACGGCCACGATCTGCGCACCCCGCTGCGCGCCGGCGCCAGCGACGCCGAGATCGCCGCCCGACTGGCCGGCATCTGGCACGCCCGTGACGATCGTTATTCCGAACAGCGTGGCGAGGAAACCGCCCGGCGGCGCGACGGCGATGCCGATGACCGGGTCGAGATGTCCTACATCGGCGGCTGAGCCGTAGGCACGATCCCGAGCACGCGGGCCACGCCCGACGCCTCGACCACGAAACGCACGTCGACATCGCGCAACGCCACACCATAGACGCGATCGGCCTCGCCGCGCCGGTACGCCGGGCGCGGGTCCTGGGCCAGCACCTGTTCGATCAGCGCCCGGAGCGGGCCGGCATCCACCCGCGCGGCCACGCGCCGTTCGGCCGCGGCATCCCATTGCACAGCGAGCGACGGCGGCGCGGTTGGCGCGAGATCGGCGCGCGCATCGACCCGCGCATCCGCCCAGGGCAGATAGGGCTTGATATCCACGACCGGCGTGCCGGCCACCAGGTCGTGCCCGCCAATCAGCAAGTGAACCCGCGCCGGCCGCATTCCAGTCATGCCGGGCAACGCCCACGGTGCCGGCGACGCACGCGATGCGATAGCCACATCGAGCAGGCGCACCACGGAAAGCCCCAGCCGGTTGGGCCGGTGCGTGCTGCGGGTGGCGAACACGCCGACCCGGGCGTTGCCGCCCAGCCGCGGCGGCCGTACGCGGGGGCGCCAGCTTGTCGGGCTGCGATCGAACACGAAACTCAGCCACAGATGACTGTAAGCCGCGATGCCCTCGATGGCGAGCGGATCGTCGTAGGGCGCGACCAGGCTCACCACGCCCCGCGCCGCCGCGACCAGGCCGGGCTGGCGGGGTACGCCGAACTTGTCGGGGTAGTCGCTGGCGACTACCCCGACAGGCGTCAACGACAGCGGCGAACTTTCGTGCATACGGACATCGGGGCCATCGGGTGGGTGCGGGCAGTCTACCGGCCTCGCGAACACGGGCCGGCGACGCTACCATCACGCATCGCCGTTACCAATGGAGCCCGCCGCCCATGACTCCCGCCATCAAGATTCTGGAGGCTGCCGGCATCGCGCACGAAGTCCGGCGCTACGACGCCGGCGAAGCCGCGGGCGATTACGGCATCGAGGCCTGCCGCCAACTGGGACTGTCGCCGGACGAAGTCTTCAAGACACTGGTCGCCGAAACCGACACGCATGCGTTCGTCGTCGCGATCGTACCCGTCTCCGGCCGGCTGGACCCGAAGAAACTCGCGAGCGCCGTGAATACGAAAAAGACCGCCATGGCCGAGCCGGCAACGGTCGAGAAAATGACCGGCTATGTGCTGGGCGGGGTCAGCCCGCTCGGGCAGAAGAAACGGCTGGCCACCGTGATCGACAACTCGGCACTGCCATTGGAACAGATGCATGTCAGCGGCGGTCGGCGCGGGCTGGAAATCAGTCTTGGCCCGGGCGATCTGGCGGCACTCACTGACGGGCAATTCGCCGATATCACGGACTAGCCGTCTCATGCCGTGCCGCCAGCAACATGTAGAAGGCCGGCACCACGAACAGGGTAAACAGCGTGCCGATGGCCAGGCCGGTGGATATCACCAGCCCCATGTTGAATCGGCCGGCAGCCCCCGCGCCCGTGGCGATCACCAGCGGCACCACGCCCAGCACCATGGCGGCGGTGGTCATCAGGATCGGCCGCAGACGCACACCGGCGGCCTGCTCGATGGCTTCGCGCTTGGACAGGCCGGCGCGCTGCAGATCGTTGGCGAACTGGACGATCAGGATGCCGTGCTTGCTGATCAGTCCCATCAACGTCACCAGGCCGACCTCGGTATAGATGTTGAGGCTGGTGAACAGATTGACGAAGATCAGGGCGCCGAACAGGGCCAGCGGCACCGAAACCAGGATCACCGCCGGATCGCGCAGGCTGTTGAACTGGGCCGCCAGCACCAGGAACACGATGATGGTGGCCAAAAGGAGTGTATTGACGAAACCGCCGGATTCCTGTTCGAACTGCCGTGATGCGCCCGAATAATCGACATGGTAATCGCCGCCGGGCGCGACGTCGTGGACCGCGGTACGCAGAAAGGCCAGCGCGGCCCCCTGCGACATGCCCGATACGCCGGAGATGGTCGCCGAGTTGAGTTGCTGGAACCGGTTGAGCGACTGCGGCACCACCGCCGGCTTCAGCGTGGCCACGGTTGCTGCCGGGATCAACGCGCCGTCCGGCACGCCAAGATAGTAATCCAGCACCTGATCGGGATTCAGCCGATCGGCCTGCCGCACCTGCGGAATCACCTTGTAAGATCGCCCGGCGATCGAGAAGTAGTTGACATAGCCGCCGCCGAGCGCGGCCGACAGCGAGGCACCGACGTCCTTCTGGGTCAAGCCGAGGGCGGTGATCAGATCACGGTCGAACACGATCGTGCTCTGCGGCTTGTCCAGCTTGAGGTTGGAATCGATGTAATAGAACTTGCCGCTGGCCTGAGCCTTGTTCTTGACCGCCTGGGCCACCTCGTAGAGATTCCGGAATGGCTCGGTGGTGGTGATCACCAGCTGGATCGGCAACCCCGAGGCACCGGGCAACGCCGGGAACTGGAAGGCCGCCACCCGCGCGCCGGCGATGTCGTTCCACTTCTGCTGCAGTACCGTCTGCAGGACATGGGCGTTGCGGCTGCGCTGGTCCCAGGGCTTGAACAGCACGCCGCCGATGCCCTGGTTGGTCGTCGGCGTGCCGGTCAGCTGGAACATCTGATCGTACTCCGGAAGGCTGCGGGCCTTGTCGAACATCTGGTGGGCGTAGACATCCATCTGTTGCGCGGTCGCGTTGGGCGCGCCCACGATCTGGCCGATCACCACCCCCTGATCCTCTTCCGGCGCCAGTTCCGAGCTCGCCGTCATGCCGAGCGCGATGGTGGCCAGAAACAACAGACCGCCCATGGCCACGATGACGACCCAGGTATCCAGCGCACCGTGCAGCACGCGCTGGTAGCGCTCGCGCACGCGCTCGAACTGGCGATCGATGAAGGCCGGCAAGCGGCCGGGGTTCGCGCTGGCACGAAAGAAACGCGAACACATCATGGGCGACAGCGTCAGCGCGATCACCGCCGATACCGTCACCGCACCCGCCAGGGTAAAGGCAAACTCGGTGAACAGCGCGCCGGTCAGGCCTTTCTGAAAGCCGATCGGGGCATAGACCGCGATCAGCACCACGGTCATTGCCAGAATCGGGCCACCCAGCTCGCGCGCGGCCAGCAGCGCGGCCTGGCGCGGCGTCTTGCCCTCGTCCTTCATGTGGCGATCGACATTCTCGACCACGATGATGGCATCGTCGACCACCAGCCCGATGGCCAGCACCAGCGCCAGCAGCGTGAGCAGATTGATGGAGTAACCCAGCACCAGCATCACGAAGAAGGTGCCGATCATCGACAGCGGCATGGCCACCAGCGGAATGATCACCGCCCGCAGGCTGCCGAGGAAGACAAAGATCACCGCAGTGACGATCAGCAGCGCCTCCACCAGCGTCTTGATCACCTCGTGGATCGAGGTGTTCACGAACGCAGTGGCGTCATACACGATCGCGCCGGTCATGCTGTTGGGCAGCTGGCGCTGCAGGCCCGGAAACGCCTCGCGCACCCGCCGGGCGACGTCCAGAATGTTGGCGTCGGGCGCGACCTTGATACCAATGAACACCGAACTCTTGCCGCCGAAGGCCACGTTGGTGTCGTAGTTCTCGGAGCCCAGCGTGACGTGGGCCACATCCTGCAGGCGCACGATGGCGCCATTGTGCTGCTTGATGGCGAGTTGCCTGAACTGTTCGACCGTGTGCAGGTCGCTGTCGGTGGTCAGGTCCACCGTCACCGCCTGCCCCTTGGTCGAGCCGACCGCGGCCAGATAGTTGTTCGCCGCCAACGCCGAATACACGTCGCTGGCCGTCACCCCGTGGGCGGCCATGCGCGCCGGGTCCAGCCAGGCGCGCAAGGCGAACTGGCGCGCGCCGAGGATTTCGGCGGTCTGTACCCCGGCGATGGAATCCAGCTTGGGCTTGACCACGCGCGCCAGATAATCGGTGATGTTGTTGGTGGGCAACTCATCGCTGTAGAAGCCCATGTACATCGCGTCGATAGTCTCGCCGGTCTGCACCGTCAGCACCGGCTGCTGCGCCGCCGGCGGCAACTTGTTGCGTACCGAATTGACCTGGGTGTTGATCTCGCTGAGCGCGCGATTGGCGTCGTAGTTCAGACGCAGCGTGGCCGTGATAGTGGATACGCCCGACACACTGCTCGACGACAGATAGTCGATGCCCTGGGCCTGGGCGATCGCCTGCTCCAGCGGCTGGGTCACGAAACCGGCCATGGTTTGCGCGTCGGCGCCGTAATAAGCGGTGGTCACCGTGACCGTGGCATTTTCCGTTTTCGGATACTGACGCACCGTGAGACCGGTGACCGCCCGCAAACCGAGCACCAGGATCAGCGTACTGACCACAATCGCCAGCACCGGCCGATTGACGAAAAGATCGGTGAACTTCATGGCGCCGCCCGCACCGGGGACGGGTTCGTACGACGATCGCGCGGGCGGCCGGGCCGCCAGTCCGCTTTCGGGCCGGCCCGCGTGGCGCGACTATGCGCGGGGGCGGCACGCCGGGTGTTGCCGCAACGCCGTTGCAGCGCCGGCTCGGCAGGAATTATCGCCACGCTAATGTTCCTGCGGCGTCGGATGCGCGGCGTCCGCGGGCTGCACGCTGTTGTCGATCCTGATCGACGCGCCGTTACTCAGTTTGATCTGGCCGCTGGTAACCACGGTCGCCCCGGCGGTGAGGCCGTTGACGATCGCAACCTGGTCGCCGCGGGTTTCGCCGGTGGTGACCAGCGTCTGCTCGACGGTGGCGGGTAGCGGCTGCCCCTGTTCGTTATTCCCCCTGGACGGCTGGACGACAAACACCATGTCGCCGTAAGGGTTATAGACGATGGCCGCTTGCGGCAGCGTCAGATAACGCTGCCTGCGGCCGGTATCGACACGAATGTTGGCGAACATGCCCGGCAAAAGGGCGCCATCGGCGTTGGGCACGATGGCTTCGACCTGCACGTTGCGGGTATCCGTATCCACCTTCGGATTGATGGCAGTGAGCCGCCCGTCGAAACGCCGCGAACCGTAGGCATCCACCGCCAGATGGACGGGCTGGCCGATCTGCAGCCGGCCGATCTCGCGCTGCGGCACACTGAAATCCGCATAAAGCGAGTCGATCTGCTGCAACGTCACGATGGCGGTACCGGCATTGAGATAGTCGCCGGGGCTGACCGTGATGATACCCGCGCGCCCCGAAAACGGCGCGCGCAGCTGCTTCTTGGCCACCAGCGCCTTCTGCCCGGCGACGGCCGCCTGCTTGCCCTTAAGATCGGCCGCCGCACTGTCGTAGTCGGCCGTGCTGATGGCGTGCGAGGCCCGCTGCTGATCGGCACGGCGATAATTCAGCCGCGACAGTCGGGCGGCGGCTTCGAGCTGTGCCAGCTGGGCGCGATCGTCGGCGTCATCCAGCTGCAACAGCAGCTCGCCCTTGCTGACGTGCTGACCGGACCGGACATGGATCCGGTTGACCAGGCCCGGGACGTCCAGCGCCAGGTCGGCCCCGCGCACCGCGCGCAGGCTGCCCACGGCGTGCAACGCCGGTTGCCAGGCCTGATAGCGCGCCACTGTGGTGCTGACCGTGGCCGGCGCCGGCTTGGGCAGGCTGGCGATCGTGCGCATGACCAGCGCAACCTTCGCGCCGACGATCAAAGCCACCAGCAACAGTACGCCCACGATCATCACGATCATGCGCTTGACCAGGCTGGGGCCACGCCCGGCGTTATCCGGCATGCGCGGCACGCCTCGCGAGTCTTGCGGCGAACGTTTCGAGCGCATCGGCGAGGCTCAGGTGCAGACCGTGGGCTGCTGCCACGGTGCGCCCGGCCGGCCAGTCAACACGGCAATCGATCCGGGTATGGAACACGGCGCGCGAAAGGATCATCAGATCGAACTCCAATCGGCGCTCCGAACGACCGCAAGCGCTGGGTGAACGAGACAGGCCCCGGCCGGGCCGAGCAACGCATACGTTCTTGTTACGATCGAGAACTAAAGCATGGTATCGGCGCGCCGGCAACGACTTTCGTCCAATAACACGCCTGACCGGCACGATCGGCGTCACGCCCGCCATCCCGGCGTGCCGCCCGTGCTACCTGACGGTTGTTGACGCCGTGCATCCGGCGACAAACTTCAGCCCGGACGCCGGCGAGCAAGCGCCGCGCTGTTTCCGGCCGCAGGCGCAACGCCCGCGGCGGGTCAGCCTCGTGCGCCGGTCGCCCTGTGCGCGGATATCGACCCGGCACGGCGAAACCGGTCCATGAAATCGGCCAGCTGTTCGACGGCTTCCAGTGTCACCGCGTTGTACAGCGACGCCCGCAGACCGCCGATGGCGCGATGGCCTTTCAGCCCGGACAGCCCGGCGGCCTCGGCCTCGGCAAGAAAACGCCGCTCCAGCGTCTCGTCCGGCAGGTTGAATGCGACGTTCATGATCGAGCGGTCGCGCTCGGCCGCCCGCCCCCGGTAGAACCCGTCGCTGTCATCCAGCACGCTGTAGAGTTGCGCCGCCTTTTTTCGATTGATGGCGTCCATCGCGTCCAGGCCGCCAATGTCGTGCATCAGCCACCGGGTGACCAGCAACACGACATAGATCGCGAATACCGGCGGCGTGTTGAGAATGGAATGGGCGCGGGCATGGCAACGATAATCGAGGAAATCGGGCAAACCCTGTGGCGCGTCCTGAATCAGATCGTCCCGCACCACGACCACGGTGACCCCGGCCGGGCCCACGTTTTTCTGGGCATGGGCATAGATCAGGCCGAACCGCTCGGCCTCGACCGGGCGCGACAGGAAATCCGACGACATGTCGCAGACCCGAAGCACGTTGTCGTGGCCGAGCACGCGATGGAACTGCAGCCCTTCCACGGTTTCGTTGGAAACGTAGTGCAGATAGGGCGCCGTATCTTTGAGCGCGAGCGTATCGTCGCCGGGCAGGTGACGGAATCCGTCCGCCTCGCCGCTCCAGGCCACGCGGATCGGGCCTTCGCGGCGCGCCGCGGGCAGGACCTTGCCACTCCAGTAACCGGTATGCAGGTAATCGGCGGGCTCACCGTCGGGGGGCAGCAGGGCCATGGGCACCATGCTGAATTGCTGCGTCGCCCCGCCCTGCAATAGCAGCACGTGATAATTCTCGCCCACGCCGAGCAGCGTACGGATATTGTGTTCCAGTTCGTCGACCACGGCCGCGAACCAGTCGGAACGATGGCTGATCCCCAACACCGAAAGACCGACCTCCGGCACCTCGACGATCGCCTGTTGCACCTCGCGCAGCACGCTTTCCGGTAACGCGCCGGGGCCACCGGAAAAGTTCAGGGCGTTGCGCGGATTCATGTCGTTTCGCCCATCAAGCGCGCATCTTCCTCTGCAACGCGCCGCATCAGCAGATCGCGCAGGGCGTGCTTGACCTTGGCCATGTGCGTCTGCTTGTGCGGGAACAGCTCGGGAGAGTCCATGGCATGCACCACCATGGCGTTGCCGATCTCGAAAACGAGCAAATCGCCGTCGGGGGTCTGAGCGCAGTCGATGCAGACATAATCCAGCCCGGAACGCCGGTGAATCGCATCCAGCGCCGCGCGATGGCGGTCGGCAAATGCGTCGAACGACGCCATCCAGGCGGCTTCGCTGGCGCGCTTGTCGGCATCGTCGTACATGCCGGCGTTGAGGTAATGGATCATCCAGTCGTCGGAGATCGCCATATGCCCGGCAAAGGGTTCGCCATCGACGAGCACGACGCGGTACTTGCGATACCAACCGTCCGCGTCGCTGTAGTCGATGAAGGGGGAAATCAGGAAATGCTCGTCCTCGACGTCCGCGAGATAGGCCGCCAGCGCGCCCCGGTCGGCCAACCGGGCGAGGCCGTGGCCACCATGGGAGTCGCGCGGACGCAGGATCAACGGGAAATCGATGCCCTCGCATACGCTCGTCATGGCGCTTTCGCCGCCCGCAACGTCTTCCAGCGCGTCACGCGTGATCGACATTGTCGGCGGCATCGCCAGCCCGGGGACCCCCTGTAGCAATCGGCTGGCCCGCTCACGCTCGGTATTGGCGATGGCCTCGGGCGTGTTGAGCACGGCCCGCGGCCAGTCGGCCACCACGGGTTTGATCGCCTCCAGACTCGGGCGATTGTCGTCGGACTCGCTCATCGCCACGATCGCCAGGTCGTGTTCCGGCAGCGGCGCCTTTTCCGTGGCATCGGATGGCATGACGAAGTAGTACTCGAGATCGATGTCGCTATCCTCGAGCAGACAATCCAGCGGCATGTTGGCGGCCAGGTCGCCGGGCGCCATCAGGAGCAGTACCCGCAGGCGCGCCGGCTGTCGGGCAGCCGCCAGATGGAAACGGCGCTGCATCGCCAGCGCCTGCGCCTGGATGTTGAGGCCGAGTCCGCGTTGCCCCAGACAAAGCATGAGTGTGGCCAGGTTCATCCAGAGGATGGCGTTCTCGGGCTCGGCTTCGGCACCGGCGATCCATTCCCGGGCGAGCGGCTGCATATCGTCCCCGTTGAGGCTACCGCGCAAAAAAGGAGCGAGGCCGAGAAACTCGGCCGCAGCATGGTCGAAACAAGACATCGGGCGGAAACACCTCGGGTATTCTGGGCAGGCCTCTGACCATGGATGACGCAGAATGCATCCAGGCTATTCGGAGGCGACGCCATCGCAGCAGTGGCCTTCACAATGGCCCCATCATACGGCGGCCTCCGGGCATCGAAATGCCGAATACGCAGCAAAAATGATCGCTTCCGACTGATTTCGGATTGACTGCGGCCGGCCGGGAGCCCCGCCCTGGATTACCGCCGAGCATGATGCCGGCGCGATGAGCGACGATGGCGCGACTCATCCGTTGAAGCCGTCACGCCGGCCGCCTGACGCCAGCGCCCCGGCTGCCCGGGCTTGTCGCGCGAACGAGTGATACGGGTCGCCCACGCCTCAAGCCATATTCGAATCCGCCGATATTAAAGAAATCAATGGACTATTGTGCTGCAACGGCAGTTCACGTCATGGATTTCGCATGATTTGTAGTGCCAGGCAATGCGCGGGGATTCGCCGTATCCGGGAATACGGCGAATCGCCGCAACGCCGCATGGCACGAAAAAGCACCGAAAAAGCGTGACGGGATACTAGCGCCAGCCACGCGTCGTGGCGCCGGCAATCAGTTCGTCTTTGGAATATACCCACGGAGAATAGGCACCATGCTCTCTATACTGCCGCTCAGCACCCGCATTCGACGCCTGGAGCGTCGATTCGCGGCCAGCTTCGAGCAGCCGGTTCACCTGGACACCAGTCGCTGCGTGCGGGTCGGCGACTACGACGCACCGTGCCTGGTCCACGGTGATGTCGTGCTCAATCTCCGACATGACTGGGCCGATCGCTTTACGGCTCGAAATGGCGCCACCGCGACGCTATTTGCACGGGTTGGCGATGATTTCGTGCGGGTGGCAACCTCGGTGACCAAGGCTGACGGCTCGCGCGCCGTCGGCACCCGGCTGGATCGTTCGCACCCGGCTTTCGAGCAACTGCGCGCCGGGCAGCACTACATCGGCTACGCTACCTTGTTCGGAACCCAGTTCATGACCTGCTATACACCGCTGACCGATGCACGCGGGCAGATCATAGGCGCGCGTTACGTGGGGCTGGATGTCAGCGACATGTTCAGCCTTGGCGTCGTCGGGCGGCTTACAGCGATTACCGCCGCGGTCGATGTCGCCGCCTTCGCCGGCTACGCGGCCTTCGGCGGGGCGGGCTTCACGCCGGCTTTCGGTATCCTGGCAGCCATTTGCTGCGTGGTAACGCCCATGCTGGTGGGCTGGGCAAGCCGACGCAGTGTCACGCGGCCGATGCAGGTCAGTCGCGAGGCGGCCGAGCGCATGGCCAACGGCGATCTCACGGCCCAGGTGCCCGTGAATCGCCGCGATGACACCGGTCAGCTTTTGCAGGCAATCAACGGCATTGGCGTCGGCCTGGCCACGGTGGTGGACCGGATGCGTGGCGCCAGCGAGCACCTGCACGACGCCGGAACCGAGGTCGCATCCGGTACCGCCGATCTGGCCGACCGTACCCAAAACCAGGTCGCCACGCTCGAACAGACCGCGGCCGCGATGGCGCAAATCAGCGCCACGGTCAAGCAAACCGCGAGCAATGCCACCGAGGCCGACCGGCTGGTGGGTTCGGCCGCCGAACTGGCGGTCGAGGGCGGCGATCTGGCCGGCCGCGCCACCGAACGAATGAGTGATATTCGCGAAAGCTCGAAGCGGATCGAGGATATTGTGGGAATTATCGATGGCATCGCCTTCAGCACCAATATGCTCGCCCTGAATGCCTCGGTCGAGGCGGCGCGCGCCGGCGAACACGGTCGCGGATTTTCCGTGGTGGCCGCCGAGGTACGCCAGCTCGCCCGGCGTTCCGCCGAATCGGCCGATCAGATCAAGGCGTTGATCGCTGAATCGGCGGACCATGTGGCCACCGGCGCGTCGCTGGTCGAGAATGCCCGCGATGTGTCGACGCGCACCGCCGAGGCGATTCGGGAGTCCGCCCGCCTGGTCAGCGAAATAGCAAAGGCGAGCGAGCAGCAGAGCCAGGGCGCCGAGCAAATCAGCTCGGCCCTGGAGCAACTGGACGACACCACCCAGCGCAACGGCGCACTGGTTCAGGCACTGGAGAGCACCGTGTCGAGTCTGCAGGGCGAGGCCGCGGCGCTGACCACGGCGGTCAAATTGTTTCGCACCACGGAACAAAAGCATCAATCCACCGAGGACACGCGGCAAACATCGGCGCCGGGCGCGACCGCGTCCGAGAAGGACGAGCAGGGCCGGTCCCGGCCGCGCCTGCTGCCGGCTTAGCGGGGCAAGCCGCGGCATAATCGGTCGGTCTGCCGTCAACACGATCGGTCGGACGCGCGCTGCCAGCGCAGCGCCGGATGCACAGAGGCTACGCGATCAGCGAACACCCCTCCACGCCCGGAATCTGCGTGTCGCACATAATCGAGAAGCAGCTTCAACCGCCGCAGGGCTCGCCGGCTCTATTAATCCGGCATCAAAACAGCTGACTTCATCCGCTGTTTTCAACGCCTTCAAAAATAAAAGCCGACGCGTGTCCGTCTTTTATTTTTGAAGGCTTTGGGCCAATGGCCGCGACGAGCATGCGGTCGCATGCTCGCGCTATCAACCGAAAAATCATCTATTTTTGTGCCGGGTTAATAACCATGCAGCCGTTCGAGGGCACGTCGCACACTCTGCCCGTGGCGGGCGATGTTCGACCAGGGGCAATCGCGCTGCGCCAGGCGCCGGAAGATGTTGCCGACATGGAAGCGCCGCGGGCCGATGTCCGCATCGGCAAGCTCGTCCCATTCCAGCGGGGTGGCGATGGGCGCGCCCGGCCTGGGCCGGACCGAATACGGGGCCACGGCGGTCTGGTTCACCGCGTTGCGGCGGATGTCGAGATACAACCGCCCGCCGCGCTTGTTCTTGGCGTGCGCCGTGGTGAATTCCTCCGGATGGGCATCGGCTACACGCTCGGCAATGCCTTGCGCGAACTCGCGCACCGTATCGAAGTCCGCATGGCGGTCGAGCGGGACCGCCACATGTAGACCGGAGGAGCCGGAGGTCATCACGAACGAAGTGAGGTCCACCGCTTCCAGCGCATCGCGCACGGCACGTGCCGCGGCGATGACAGGCGCGAAGTCGTTGTTTTCGCCGCCATGACCTGGCGGATCCAGATCGAAGATGAGCCGATCCGGATGCTCGGGACGATCGTAGCGGCTCAGCGTCACATGGAAGGCGATCGCGCCCTGGCCGACCAGATAGACCAGCGCGTCGGCCGAGTTGATGAGCGGCTGAACCAGCTCACCGTCTTCCTTGGCGACCGTCACCCGTTCCAGCCAGTCGGGATCATGATCCTGGACCGCTTTCTGGATGAAATGGGTACCGTCGATCCCGTCGGGAAAACGATTGAGCGTCACCGGACGGTCCTTCGCATACGGCAGCATGACCGGCGCGATCCGCCGGTAATAATCGGCCAGATCCCCCTTCGTGAGCCCGGCGTCGGGAAAGAAGATCTTGTCGATATTGTCGATTTCCACGCTCACGTTCCGCTCACTTCCCGGACCACGTCATGCGGGTCCTTGTCGTCGCGTTCGCCCAGATAGGCGGGATGGCGCAGCCTGCCGTCGCGGGTCCATTCGGTGAATTCGATCTCGGCCACGCGTTCGGGCTGGACCCAGTGGATGCCACACCCGTCAGGCGGATCGGCAAACGGCGGCGTCTCGCGCTCACTGGCCGAAAGCACGCGATGCAGACGACGCAGCTCGGCATCGGAAAAACCGGTACCGACGCGGCCGGCATAGCGCAGTTCGCCGGATTCGTAATAGCCCATCAGCAGCGCACCCAGGCCGATGCGCTCGCCCTCGGGCTCGGTGTACCCGCCGATGACCAGCTCCTGGCCGGCCTGGCACTTGAGCTTGAGCCAGCGCTTGGAACGGCCGCAGCGATAGCAGCTGTCGGCCTGCTTGGCGACGATACCTTCCCAGCCCTTGCGCCGGGCCTCGGCCAGCAATGTCTCGCCGTCGCCGTTGCGATGCGCGGTGAAATACAGGCGGCCGGAATAATCGAGGATGTCGCGCAGCAGGGCTTTACGCTGGCGCAACGGCACGCGGCGGATGTCGTAATCCTCGATCCAGGGCGAATCGAACACATAAAAGCGGATGGCGATACCTGACGCGCGCGCCTCGGCCGGGTCGGCAATACCCGCCCGCTGCTGGAGCCGGGAAAAACGGGTCACATCGCCATCGAAAGCCACCACCTCGCCATCGAGCACAAAACGCCGACATGGCTGGGCGGCGAACAGATCGAGCAGCTCGGGGAAATGATCATTCCGAAGTTGCCCGTTGCGCGTATACAGCTCGACGTGTTCGCCGTCGCGAAACACCAGCAGGCGAATGCCGTCGAGCT
Source organism: Salinisphaera sp. RV14 (assembly GCF_052044135.1). NCBI lineage: Bacteria > Pseudomonadati > Pseudomonadota > Gammaproteobacteria > Salinisphaerales > Salinisphaeraceae > Salinisphaera > Salinisphaera sp. RV14. Next base: position 29,529 of record NZ_JBQDYF010000022.1, on the reverse strand, counting down.
TGCGCTCGTAGATCCAGCGTTCGTCCGAGAACGGCCGGTCGTGCAGCGTGGCCAGCATCGGCTCGAAGGTCCGCGGCATGGCCGCCTTCTGGGCCTTGGCCCAATCATCGCCGTTGATACGGCCTTCCAGGCAAGCCTTGTTCATGACGACTCACCCGCCGCGGCCGCGATCTGCTCAGTCGTGCGCGCGCTGAGCACCGAGTAGTCCTCGGTCGACACCGGATTACGGCGCGCATCGGCGTCTTCGTCGTCGATCTTCACCAGCAGCCACTGGCGCTTGTCGCCCTCCGTACGGAAATGCGTGAGCGCGTAGCCGCCGGTGAGCTTAATGCCATGCAAATTCACCGTGAGATGGCCATCGGCCCAGCACGCCGCCAGCGATTTTTCGGCATGGCCCGCGTCATCGAACTTGGCATTATCGTATGGCCCGATGTCCCAGACCATGACCGTGCCGCCGCCATATTCGCCTTCCGGGATCACCCCTTCGAAATCGGCGTAATCCAGCGGATGATCCTCGGTCTCGATCGCCAGGCGCTTCTCGCGCGGGTCGGTCGACGGCCCCTTGGGCACGGCCCAGGACTTGAATACGCCGTCTATTTCCAGGCGAAAATCGTAGTGCAGCGTCGAGGCCGAATGCTTCTGCACGACGAAGATCGGCGGCCGATCATCGGGCCGCGGGTTGCCCTGACCCGAAGGCTCGGGCGTCACATCGGCATGTCGTTTGTCGCGATAGGTCTTGAGCGGATCCTGAGCCATGGCCGTCTCCGCACGGGTGTTTCTGCGTTATAACTGATCCCCGCGCGGCGCGTCATCCGCACTTACCCGTAACCGCGCACGGCGGCTCGCCAAGCCCTTAAACTGGCTCAGGTATCGACAAAGATGAGTATTTTTCATGCCACACGACTTCTACATGCAGGCTGCTCTGGACGAAGCCCGGCGCGGGCGCGATGAGGGCGGCGTGCCCATCGGCTGTGTCCTGGTGAAAAACGGCGAGATCGTCGGCGCCGGCCACAACCGCCGGGTGCAGAAATCCAGCGCCATCCTGCACGGCGAGATGGACGCGCTGGAAGCCACCGGCCGCCAACCCGGCGCCTGGTACAAGGACATCACCCTCTACACCACGCTCTCGCCGTGTGCCATGTGCTCCGGCGCGATTCTGCTCTATGGCATCCCGCGGGTCGTGATCGGCGAAAACGCCTCGTTCATGGGCGAAGAAGCCCATCTGGCCGAACGCGGTGTCGAACTCACCGTGCTCGACGATGCCGCCTGTAAACAACTCATGGCCGATTTCATGCGCGAGTCACCGGAACTCTGGAACGAGGATATCGGGACGTAGCGACAAGCGGAGGGACAAGTTGGAACCGGCTGTCGTGAATATCGGCGTCCAGCCCGACGCGGCCATTCGGCTTTGCCTCGGTGGAACGCGCAATCGCCCCCATTCCGCTCGATTCGAGTGGGCCGGCCGCGTGTCACGACCGCTTCAAAGCGATCTGTAGATCGACAAGCAGGCTCATCGCCTGTCGCAATCACGAAATCAAGACCGGCCACGTTGCGAACAGCGTAACTCGGCATGCCCTTTGAGCAGACTGCTCACATCCGGAGACCGGCGCGCACGAAACAGACAAAGCCAACAGCGCCCTAATCTTCCCGCTTGTTTGCCCTCATTCGCGCGCATTGGCTGACAACATGCCCTGACTTATTCGGCCCGCTGCGTGTCGGGCATGATCAAGTGCGGCAGTTCGGCGTATCCCTTCTACGGCGCCTGTGATCCCGGCCGGGAGGCGCGCCGCCCCCCCCCCCGCTCGCCTACCAATCGCACAACCGGCATTCCACCGGATTACACCGCGCTAGCGAATCAGGCCGGTACTGGGGCCACGAACATCAGCCCGAGAGTTAAAGGAATGGCGTAAGTGGTCGATAGGGCGCTTGAAGACCGAACAGCGGCGAGCATCGGCTATATCTCGCATCGCGCCTCCGCCCCATTCGACACCCCGGGACAAGAAGACGCTATGGACGCTCGTCAAGACCGCATGCAAAAATCTAGTTTTATTTATTAAATTACGAGAAACTCCATGCAATGCGATTAATATTTTGTATTAAATATTTTATACGCTATATATCGACCGGGAAAACTTCCTTGACATATTAAAAATTTTGCCAATTTTTAAAGCGGGCCACACAACACTGTACCCAAGTTTAAATCTATAGAATCAGGGCAAACTCTCACCGATATAACACCAGCATGAGGCAATGCAATGGATATAAAATATTTAAGCTTAGCCCTATTTATTGTTGCCGCAGGATTACCGCTGCCGGGTTTAGCGAAGACAGTAATAATTTCGAACGGCAGCAATAGTCAGCCTTTAATTCGGACTGCGAGCGGCACAGATGGATACCAATTCCCATCCCAAATACCGCCTGGGAAAACGATCCGGGCAGATCTTAGCCAACGCCTGATCTCCGACAACTTTTCAATAAGTTACGGGTACAGCAATTCAGGTGGGTGCAAACTAAAAGCCTCTTACAAATCGGTACTTACTAATGGCGGGTACGATGTGCCAGCTTATGATAGTGACGCCAAAAGTTATGGGACAGGAACTTATTGCTCCGATTATCTTCGGGGGCAATACTCAAAACCGTATACTTATACGGTCACTTACAGTCTTTTCGACTAGCAATCGCGCATCTACAAGATTCGCAAATCTCGTTGTTTTTTCGAGAATATTTCATCAGACAATAAGGCGAAAAATGAACGTCACGTCTAAAGCAACATATATACTGAATTTCTCACGCGAGATAAAGCAAGGCGCTCTTTACAAGAGCAATCCAGATATTGCATTCGCGAACAACGGCCAAGATGCTGGCGGCAATTCACGTAACAGGGCAGAAAAACCGAGCGCCGTCGTTAATATCTCCCAGGAATCCAAAGCGTTATCAAAAACATCATCAATCCCAACCGGGCCTGCTGATAATAGCTCCAGTACTGGCTTCAGCGCCTTTATACATGACTTCAACCAACAGATCCTGGAAAACGGAAAGAAGGCTCAGGTACTCCAGCAAACGCCTGGCGGTGATAGTGCGCAGCGAAACGCCGTTGCGGGCAAGGCGGCCAATTACCTTCTTTCCGAATATTACGGCATCAAGGGACCGAATGCCGATAACTCTTCTTCCGACAACCCGTTCGCGCAACTGAGCAGGAAGGATTTATCCAATGTAGCATTTGACAAATCCAACAAATTCACGCCTGCAGAACGGGTGCTTGCGTTTATGCAAATATCCGAAAAGGATGCGACATTCCAGAACAAGTATTTTGATCTGGCCAGCAACACGTCCCAGGCGGGAAGCGCGGAAGGTAAAAATTATCTAGCGCGCGAGATGGATGCGCGCCTGGCCTCAGGCATGTCTGATGCGGAAAAACAATGGCGCGGATGGGATAACTCAGAAATCAAGCCGCCGGAGCACGCGCCCGCCGGTCCAAGGCCCAATTATGACGGCGGCCTGGGAGGCAGTCGTGATTCCGTTTTCGCTGTCGCAAAGAACGATAGCGCAGGCGCACAACTCATCAGCATTCCCGTGGGCGAAATTACTCAAAATAAGAGCAATAACGTCTGGTTGGAAAAGGTGGTTCATATGCTCGATACAAGCGCAGCAGCTGGCTAGAGACGCTCTGTCGGGAGGTAGGCGAACGTCCCGAATGTGGCGATCAGCGCCGTCGCCGCCACCAGAGTCGTTAGGGCCACGGGCAAGGTGACCAGGCCGGCCAATCCCCCGATTAACGGCGGGCCGATCACGAAACCGGCGTAACCGGCCGACGCAGCGCGCGAGATACCGGCGGCTTCGGAGCGGGCGACACGACCGGCGCTACCGAAAGTGATCGGCACCACGTTGCTCATCCCGATACCGACGAGGGTAAAACAGATCAAGGCCGAGGCAAGACCTGGCCTCGCCAACACGACGGCCAGACCGATGGCCGCCAGAGTGGCACCAGCGACACCAACCCGGCGGCGACCGTATCGCGCCACGATCGGGTCGCCACCCAGTCGTCCGATCGACATCCCGACCGAAAACGCCACATAGCCAACGGCGAACCCACCCGATACGCCGGCCAGAGCGCCCTTGAGGTAGATACTGCTCCAGTTGGCCAGCGCGCCTTCAGTAAATAGCGCCAGAAAGGCAATGGCGCAAAGCAACGGCAGCAGGATTGTTCGCAGCCGCTGCGTGCTTGCTGTCGTTTCTGCCGGCGCACTTGTCGAAATTGGCTTCGCGGTTTGATGGCCGCCCAGAGCCAGCAACAGGGCGGGCAGCGCTATCACCGCGGTAGCGGGCAAGACGACGACGGGCCCGCAGCCATGCGCGGCCAGAATACCGGCCAAACCGGCCCCCACAGCACCACCGACACTCCAGGCGGCATGGAAGGAGGACATAAGCGGACGCTGCGCTCGGTTTTCGAGCATGCTGGCTCGAGCGTTCATCGCCACATCCAGGGCACCATGGGCCGTACCGAAGACGGCCAGGGCCACGATCAGACTCGCAATACCCACGACAAAGCCCAGTGCTGTAAGTGCCAGAGCGAACGCCACGCCAATGCCCGCACAGAGGTAGTTGACCGGATACCGCGCCGCCGCCTTGCCACTGATCTGCATGGCGCCCAACGCAGCCACGGCAAAGACCAACAGTGTGACGCCAATCATGAAATCGGACAGCCCGTTGGCGGCTTGAACACTGGCAATCTGAACCGACCACGCGCCCATGCCAAACCCATTGGCCAGGAAGGTCGAAGTGCCGCATACCCGTTGTACTGCCAGATCTTCCAACCGGCTTGCCTCCTATGCGTCGTCAAGCCTTTATTCTTGCGCTTCGTCTGAATCACGAAGCCAGGCTTGCAGGGCCGCCAGTCCTTGATAACGATGCGACACGATCGACAAGCCGCGAGCCGCGGCAATGTTGCTCGGGCTATCATCGACAAACCGAGCCACCGCCCCCGGGTGTCGCTGAGCAACCGACGCAAAGGCCGTGTCAAACGCCGCGATCTCGGGCTTTGCCACGCCCATCTCGCACGACATGAAACGCTGCTCGAACAGCTCGGCGAGCCAGCCGTGGCGCGCATCGAGAAACGTGAATAACGGATCGGGAATGTTGCTTAACAGATAGAGTGGCGTATCGCATCGACGCAGCTCGTACAACATCCGCACCATGCTCGGGTCGACGTTGGACCAACTTTCGTTGTCGAGGGCCGTGAGTTGCTCGACCTTGCCTTGGTTGAACGATAACCCGGGGCTTGCGCCCACCGCGCTCCAGTACGCACCGGGTGAACAGCCGCGGTCGTAGTTCGGCCGTTCCTGCCAATAAGCCGCACTGAACCCGGTTGAGTCGGCCCCCGCGAGTTCGGCCAGCCTGTCCTGGTCCGGCGACCGCTGTTTTCGTATCAGCACGCCAAACAAGTCGAAGACAATGGGAGACGGACAAGCCACGCGAGGCTCCTTGTTTTTGCGTGCTCGTGCATGATATTGCGTGTTATTGCGCTATAGTGCAATCGCGCGACCGACCCGGAGATACGTTGAGCCATGTTGAAAGCCACCCGCCAAAGCGCCCTGTTAACCCAGCTCGAGGCCGAAGGCAGTATCGGGGCGGCGGCGGCGGCTGAATCTTTAGGGGTGTCGGAAGACACCGTCCGACGTGATCTGCGGGCGCTTGAAGCCGCCGGCCAGCTGCAACGTGTCCATGGCGGCGCCATCCCCCGGGCTGCTAAACCCGCCCACTACGCGCAGCGTTCGCAAGCCCGGCAGGCCGACAAAACAACGATCGCGCAGCGAGCCGCCGCTCTTGCCCGCGATGGGCAATTGCTATTTCTGGATGGCGGCAGCACAGCGCTGAATGTCGCCCGCCACCTGGCACCCGACTTGAACGCCACGGTCGTGACCAATGCACCGCCCGTCGCCGCCCTTCTCATCGACCATCCACGCATTGCCGTGTATCTGGCGGGCGGTGCGCTCAATAAGGAACTCGGCGTCACATTGGGCTCGGAGACCACCCGCTTTCTGAGCGCGTTTCGGGCCGATATGAGCTTTATCGGCGTCTGCGCGCTGGATCCAGACGCCGGATTGACCATTCCCGGGCCGGATGAGCTGGCGACCAAACGGCTGATGATCGACCAGTCCGCGCTGGTCGTCGCGTTGGCCGACGCCGGCAAGCTGGGAAAAGCCTTTCCTTATGTCGTTGCCGCAGCCGACACGGTCACCGACCTGGTAACGGACGCGAACACGTCCGAAGAACAGCTTGCGGCTTATCGGCTTCTCGGAATAACGATTCACCGATAATCGCAGCACCCGGAACAGCAGCCTGACCGGACCGCGTGGACGCCGCATTTCGATTCGCTTGATGCCACCTTCTACACCAGCCTCTCACCGTGCGCGGTCCTGCGCCATGGTATCCAGCGGGTGGTGATCGGCGAGAATCGCTCGTTTGTCGGCGAAGAGGCGCTGCTGAGCGGGCGCGGCGTGCGCTGCGCGTGCTCGACGATCCGGGCTGCATCAGCCTCATGACCCGGTTCATGCGCGACGCGCCGGCGCTTTGGAACGAGGATATCGGGGTCTGAACGCACCGCGCGGTGGCAACGGCTCAATGCCACCACCGGCTCCCCCACCCGCGCGGCGGCCGGTCGGCAGGGCGCGGCGGCATGATCGGCTGCCACGGGTCGGGCACGGCGGGCGACGGAGCGTCGACAGACATGCCGCCGGCCGCCTTGAGCGCCTGCAGCCGGGCGATGCGCTCGCGCGTTTCCGGATGGGTGCGCAGCAGCGACCACAGGCCCCCGCGGCGGCCGGGCCACAACACCCGTGTCCAGCCGCCCTGGCGCCATTCCATGCGCGCCAGGGCGCTGGCCAGGGCATCCGGATCGCCGGTCAGGCGGGCCGCGTCCAGGTCGGCATCGAACTCGCGGGTGCGCGACAGGGCCAGCTGGGCGAGTGTGCTCAACAACGGCGCAAAGACCAGCAACAGGATTGCGAACCCGTTGATCGCGACCGCGCCCAGCAACAGCAGCGGCAGATTGACCAGCACCAGCAACTGGCCGAGCCAGGACAAAAACGCCGTCATGCGGCTGAACAGGTCCGCCAGCCCCATCACCCACAGGTCGTTGTGGGCGACATGACTGATTTCGTGGGCCAGCACGCCGACAATCTCGCGGCCGTCGAGCGTGTTGACCAGGCCGGCGGTGACCACGAGGGCAGCGTCGCCGCGCGCGCCGACGGTAAAGGCGTTGATTGCCATGCTCGGCAGATAGTAGAGCCGTGGCGGGGCCGGCAACCCCGCCCGTTCGGCCAGTACCGCGACCCAGCGGTGCAGGCCCGGCGCCTGCGCCGGCGCGATCGCGCGCGCACCGGACAGGCGGATCACCAGCGCCGGCGACAATGCCGGCATGAACAATACCCCGGCCACACCCGCGGCCAGCAGCATGACCAGTCCGGACGGCCCCCACAGCAACCCGCCCAGCAGGGCCAGAAAACCGCCCATGACGGCCAGCAGCAGGACCGACTGGACGCGGTTGCGCCAGTTGTGCCGCTGCCATTCCCGGCGGTCGATACGCGTCGAATAGGCCATTCATCCCACCCCGCTGGCTAGGCAAAGGGTCCGACACTGTGGCGCCGCGGGCGCCCGGGATTATTGATAGGGGCGGTCGACCGCGTTTACCAGTGCTGCCGAGGCACGCTCCGGCAGCGCGCCGCCCAGTCGTCCAGCACGGCCTCCAGCGCCCCGGACCCGGGCCCGGCGAGGACATGGTCGGCGGCCGCACATACGCGCTCGCCTGCCGCGCCCATGGCATAGCCGTGGCCGGCATGGGCCAGCATGGTGATGTCGGAATCGGCATCGCCGAAGGCGGCCACGCGGTCGAGCGCGACGCCGAGGTGGTCACAGAGCACGCGCAAGGCATGGCCCTTGGTGGCGGTGGCGAGATGAATGTCGTGGCATTCGGTCCCGCTCCACGAAATCACCAGTTCCGGTCGGGCGGCGACAGCGGCCTGGACGCCGGCCAGACCATCGTGCATCCCGTCGCACATGATCTTGAGCGCGGGGTCGGGCATGGAGCGAGCATCCAGGCGCTCGGCGCGCAGATCGGGCGTCACGTCTGTGCCCGCGGCTTCGCGCACGATGCGGTGCTCCTGGCCGTAGGCGTGCCAGCGGCCCGGGCCGTAGGCATGGATGCAGCCGCCGACATCAACGAACTGGGCCAACGCGGCGATGAGCACGTCGTCGGGGGTGAAGGTTTCGGCGGCGATGGGGGTGCCGTCGGCGGCGGTGACCCGCGTACCGTTGAAGGAGATCAGCGGCATCTCGAAGCCGATGGCGGCGGCGATCTCGGCCAGCGACGAGTGCTGGCGCGAGCTCGCCAACGCCACCCCGATGCCGGCCTCACGCAGCCCGTGTAAGGCATCGATCGTGCGCTCCGAAAGCGGGTTGCGGGCATCCATCAGCGTGCCGTCGATATCGAATACGGCCAGGTCGATGACCGGTGCCATTACGGGGTCGGGCATGGTTTGCACCTCGGGCAAGGGTATGCGCGTATCGCCTGAGCTCAGTTGCCGGCCATGGGCGGTCGACTGCGGCGATTCGTCAAGTTCTTGATGCACGATATTCCACCGACTTTCTTCCCTCTAGAAGACCTAGAACCGATATGTCTTCATCAAGGCCCGGCCAGTGAATACCTTCTCCTTCGCCGAGCAGCTCGAAGTCCGACAACTGTTCGGGCTTGGCCCTTGCAAGTCGAGGGAACCATACAAGCGGTACCGAAATGACTCGGCCGTCGTTAAGCGAAACCACCAATTCTTCGCTTGTACATCTGACTTGGGTCGCATGCGGCATTGTATTAACTGTTAAAGAACTCATTCCATGCCTCCACTAACATCGGTTGATGCTCTTCGACCAGCTTGAAAAGCTCGTTGAGCTCGTGGGCTGCAAAACCTGTGCTTGATGCGAGCGATACAGAGTCCAACCAAAATTTCGCTAACATCCGATCGCGCTGGATATGGATGTGTCTCGGCTCATCGTTTTCATTTGCATAGAAAAAGAACCGATATCCATTAATGCGCAGTACGGTTGGCAAAACGAAAACCTCTAAGACCTAATGCCTAAGCACAGTTGCCGCCAGAGCGGCCGCAGGCCGCTTCGGGTGGTCAACTGCGGAAAACGCAGCGATGAGCGGTAGGTTTGCGCGTCGACCATGCGCCATCGAATAGCTGATGACGGTGAGAATAGTCGGGCCGGGAATAGCCAGTAGAACCGATGAAGCGGCCACGAATGCGAGCCAAAGGCTGATAGACATCTCCTGACTCTCCTCCGGAGCTAACAGCACCCAATGTAGCGCGCCGGGGGCGCCGTTCGCTATTGCCAGAGTGCCGCGGCCGCCGCGCCGAGATCGAGCGTGGCGGCGCCGGGCGCCTGCCCGCGGGCGTCGTGCGCACCGTCCGGGGTATCGGTGATCGATTCGAAGCAGGCCATGACGGCGGGGGTGAGAAAGCGGCTGTTCGCGCCGTAGACGTGGGCGTCGCCGAGCGCGGCCTGCTGGGTGACGTAGTAGCGCAGTGGCGAGATGAGCGAGAGTTCGTTCTTCGCACGCGTCATGGCGACATAGAGCAGGCGGCGCTCTTCTTCCAGGCCGGCCTCGGTTTTGGTGGAGAATTCGTTGGGGAATGTGCCGTCGGCCACATGCAGCACATGCACGGCATCCCATTCCTGGCCCTTGGCGCTGTGCACTGTGGAGAGGATGAGATAGTCCTCGTCGGCCAGCGCGTCGTCATTGTGATCGCCGGTGGCCCGGGGCGGGTCGAGCGTGAGCTCGGTGAGAAAGTCCGGCGCACAGACATAGCGCGCGCCGATGCGGGCCAGGTCGTCGATATCGCCGGCACGGGCGGTATTCGGCGCCTCGAAGCGATTGTCGAGCTGGCTCTTGTACCAGGTGGCCGCCGGCGCCAGCGCGCCCGGCCAGGCGTTGTCGCCAGCCAGGGCGGCGACCGTCTCGATCATCGTCCGCCAGGCGGCGCGATCGGCGCGGGCCGGACGGAAATCGGCCAATGCCGCGATCCGGTCGCCCGCGGCTTCCAGCGCTGCGAACGCCTGACGCGCCGTGCCGGGGCCGACGCCCGGCACGATCTGCAGGGTGCGCCAGCCCGCGATTTCGTGGCGCGGGTTGTCGGCCCAGCGCAGCATGCCGAGAAAGTCCTTCACGTGGGCCGCCTCGAGGAATTTGAGCCCGCCGTATTTGCGAAACGGTACGTTGCGCCGGATCAGCTCGATCTCCAGTTCGTTGGCGTGATGGCCGTTGCGGAACAACACCGCCTGGCGCTTGAGATCGACACCGGTCTCGCGGCGGGCCAGCACCGCATCGACCACCCAGCGCGCCTCGGCGGTGGTGTCCATGACGGTCACGTGGCGCGGCTTCACACCGCCACCCCGGGTGGCGGTGAGCTGCTTGGCATAGGCGCGCGCGGCCTCGCCCATCAGCGTATTGGCCGCGTCGAGAATCGCCTGGGTCGAACGATAGTTGGCCTCGAGCGTGACGACCTGCGTGCCGCAGTACGTCTTGGGAAAATCGAGGATGTTTTCGACCTCGGCGGCGCGAAAGCCGTAGATCGCCTGGGCATCGTCGCCGACCACGGTCAGCCCCCGTCCGCTGGGCTTCATCGCCTGCAGGATGGCCGCCTGCAGGCCGTTGGTGTCCTGATATTCGTCGACCAGCACATGATCGAAGCGGGCGCCGATTTCGTCGGCCAGCGCGCCGTTTTGCATCACCAGGTACCAGTAGAGCAGCAGGTCGTCGTAGTCGAGCGTGGCGCGGGCCTGCTTGCGCGCGGTGTAGTCGGCGAACAGCCGCTTCAGGTCGTCGTGGTGCTCGGCGCACCAGGGGAACCAGCCGTCCAGCACCTCGGCCAGCGGCGCCTGCCGATTCACCGCGGCCGAATAGATCGCCAGACAGGTGTCCTTGCGCGGAAAACGCTTGCGGTGGCCCCCGGGCCGCGCGGCCAGATTGGCATCGTGACGCGCCACGTCGAGCAGGTCGGCCGCATCGGCGCGGTCGAGAATCGAGAACGCCTCGTCGATGCCGAGCCGGGGCGCGTACTCGCGCAGCAGCCGGGCGCCGACACCGTGGAAAGTGCCCGCCCACGGCAGGCGCACGCCCTGACCGCGGCGCCCGCGGGCCGCCATCGCCGATTCGCAGATCGCATGCGCACGGCGCGTCATCTCGTCGGCCGCCCGCCGCGAGAATGTGAGCAGCAGAATGCGCCGCGGATCGACACCCGCCAGCACCAGATGCGCCACCCGATGGGACAGCGTCTGCGTCTTGCCGCTGCCTGCCCCGGCCAGAATCAGCAGCGGGTCGGCATCCCAGCCGTTCGGCGCGGCCATGCCGAAGCCGGCGGCCGCGCGCTGGGCGGGGTTGAGCCCGGCGAGATGATCGGCGGCGGTGGCCGGCGCGCTGGATTCGATGACGGTCGCACTCATGGCAACACACTGGCATAGGTGGTGGGTCAAATCGTGACCCACCGCCGGCTCATTTGGCCTCGGCGATGCGCTGGCGAATCAGCTTGGCGAGATGCGCATACTGGCGATCGAAGTGATGGCCACCCGGCAGCCCGAGTACATCGAAGCCGGCCGCCGTCAGCGCGTCGCAACTCGCATGCGGGTCGTCGACGCCGTACAGACAGCTCGTCCGCTCGGGCGGCAACCGTCGCGCCTCGGGCATGACGGCCCGGCCCTGCGGCCCGAGACCGATCCACGACAACAGGTGATAGCCGAAGGTGATGTGCCGGGCGAGCCCGAGGAGCACGATATGCGCCACCTGCGCCCGGGTCGCGGGCGGCAGGCGGTTGTAGACAAACGGCATGACATCGGCCCCGCGCGAGTAGCCGATCAGAACCACGCGGCGCCGATGCCAGCGCGCGCGGTAGGTTTCGATCACGCGATCCAGATCGGCGGCGGCATCGTCCGGCGCGTGCGCATGCCAGTAGTAGCGCAGCGAATCCCAGCCGACGACACCGTAACCGGCACGCGCCAGCGCGTGGCCGACCGACTTGTCGAGCCCGGCCCAGCCGCCATCGCCGGAGAGCATGACGACGAGCGTATCGGCGGCGGCCGAGTCGGTATTCGACGCTCCGCGCTCCGGCGGCGGATACACCACCAGCGGCAGGTCGGTCACCGCCTCCGGCAGCGGCACGCCGCCGGGGTGAAACACGCAGCCGGGCGTGCCGGCCAGAATCGCCACCAAACCGGCGCACCAGGCCAGCCGTTCGAGAAAAAATCGCATATCCGTATGAACCACGTCTCGGCAGGGCATCGACGAACGGTTAGACTACCGTGGGGCCGCTGAAGCGGCTTCGATGCAATGCAAAGGATAAGCCATGTTCGAATCGATTGAGCGCGTCCCCGGTGACGCCATCCTCGGCCTGATCCAGCAGTTCAAGGACGACCCCAATCCCAACAAGGTGGATCTGGGTGTGGGCGTCTATCGCGACGAACACGGCAATACGCCGATTCTGCGCGCGGTGAAGGATGCCGAGAAAAAGCTCATCGACAGCGAACAGACCAAGGCCTACATCGGCTCGCACGGCGATCCGCAGTACGGCGAGTACATCCTGCAGACGGTGCTCGGCGCCGACAGCAAGGTGCTGGCCGCCAACCGCGCGAGCGCGACCCAGTCGCCGGGCGGTACCGGCGCACTGCGTCTGGCCGCGGATTTCCTCGTCTCGCAGCTGCCCGGCAAGGCGATCTGGCTGCCGAACCCGACCTGGCCGAACCACCTCGGCGTGTTCGAGGCCGCGCGGCTGGAGATCAAGCGTTATCCCTACGTCGACGACAACGACCAGTTCGACTTCGATGCCATGCTCGCCAAGCTGAAGTCGATCCCCAAGGGCGATATCGTGCTGCTGCATGCCTGCTGCCATAACCCGACCGGCTTCGATCCGAGCCAGGACCAGTGGCACCAGATTCTCGAGGTGGTGCAAGACCGCGAACTGCTGCCGCTGGTGGACTTCGCCTACCAGGGCTTCGGCGACGGGCTCGACGAAGACGCCTACGGCGTGCGCCTGCTGGCCGAGAATCTCGACGAGATGGTCATTACCCAGTCCTGCTCCAAGAACTTCGGCATCTACCGGGAGCGCACCGGCTGCTTCATCGCCATCGCCAAGGACGCGGAAGACATGCAGGACGTGCGCTCGCAGCTGGCGACCACGGCGCGCGAGAATTATTCCAACCCGCCGGCGCACGGCAGCGCGATCGTGGCGACGATCATGGGCTCGGCCGAGCTGACCGCCGCCTGGCACCAGGAGCTGGATGAAATGCGCGACCGCATCAACGCGGTGCGCCGCAAGCTGGTGGAAGGCCTCGAGCCGCACGGCCTGGCGGATCATTTCTCGTTCGTCACCGACCAGCGCGGCATGTTCTCGTACACCGGCCTGAACAAGGATCAGGTCGATGCGCTGCGCGAGAAATACAGCATCTACATGGTCGCCTCGGGCCGGGCCAACGTGGCGGGCCTGAACGACGACAACATCGAGTACGTCTGCAAGGCCATCGCCGACGTCGTCGGCGGCAAGCAATAGCCCACCATAGATCGAGCGCGGGCCCGCCTGCCTTCCCCGGCGGGCCGCGCTCGCTGCGCTCAACCCGTTTCGTCGTCTCCGACGCCGGCGGCGGCGGCCCGGTCGTGTGCCGACCGGGACCGTGGCAATACCAGATTCAGCACCACGCCCAGCACCCCGGCCAGGGCGATACCCTCCAGCGAGAAACGACCGAACGAAAAATGCAGCCCGCCGATGCCACAGATCAGGATCAGGCCGACGATCGCCATGTTGCGGGACTCGGTCAGATCTTCGCCCGACTGCACCAGGCTGTTCATGCCCACCACCACGATGGCGCCGAACAGCAGCACGATGATCCCGCCCATCACCGGTGTGGGAATGCTGGCCAGGAATGCGCCCAGCTTGCCGATGAATGAGAAGGCCACGGCAAAACCGGCGGCCCAGGTCATCAGCGCCGGATTGGTGGCGCCGGTGAGCGTCACCGCGCCGGTGACTTCCGAATAGGTGGTGTTCGGCGGCCCGCCGAAACAGGCCGCCAGCGAGGTCGCCAGGCCGTCGCCCAGCATGGTGCGATGAATACCCGGATCGACCAGATAATCGCGCCCGGTCACCGAACGAATCGCGATGATGTCGCCGAAGTGCTCGATCGCCGGCGCGATCGCCACCGGCAGCATGAACAGCACCGCCTGCCAGTTGAAGGTGGGCGCGACGAAATCCGGCATGGCGAACCACGGCGCATTCGCCACCGTGGACAGATCCACCAGGCCCAGACAGAGGCTGGCGATATAGCCGGACGCGACACCGATGATGATCGGCAACAACGCGACAAAGCCACGGCCGAGCAGCGAAACCGTCAATGTCGCCAGCAGCGCCACCCCGGCCACGATCATCGCCGGCGTGCTCGCCACCAGCGTCTGGTCGCCGGTACCGTTGTGGCCGGTGGCCAGGTTCACCGCCACCGGCGCCAGCACCAGCCCGATCACCATGATCACCGGCCCGGTCACCACCGGCGGCAGAAGACGCTCGATCAATCCGACACCGCGCCAGGCGATCAATGCCGACAACAGCAGATAAACCGCGCCGGCAGCCATCAGCCCGCCGAGGGTGGCCGGAATGCCCCAGGCCTGGACGCCGTAGATGATCGGCGCGATGAAGGCGAAGGACGAGGCCAGAAACACCGGCACGCGGCCCTTGGTGACGACCTGGAACACCAGCGTGCCCAGCCCGGCGGTGAACAGCGCCACATTCGGATCGAGCCCGGTAAGCAGCGGCACCAGGACCAGCGAACCGAAGGCCACGCACAGCATCTGCGCGCCCAGCAGGCCATCGCGAAATCGAAACGCATAATCCTGCGCGCGGGCCGTGTGGGCGGTCTGCGTCATGGTGTCCCCGTTGGTTATTGCGGCGTGATGTCTACTTGGTGCCGTACATGCGATCCCCGGCATCGCCCAACCCGGGGCGAATATAGCCGTGATCGTCCAGGCGCTCGTCGATGGCGGCCGTATAGATCGGCACGTCCGGATGCTCGGCGCGCAGTGCCGCCACGCCTTCGGGAGCCGCCAGCAAGCACAGGAACTTGATGTTCGTCGCGCCCAGTTTCTTCAAATGGCTGATGGCCGCGCCCGCCGAGTTGCCGGTCGCCAGCATGGGGTCGACCACGATCACGCGGCGACCGGCGATGTCATCCGGCATCTTGCAGTAGTATTCGACCGCTTCCAGGGTCTCGGGATCGCGGAACATACCGATATGCCCGACCCGCGCCGACGGCAACAGCTCGACCATACCTTCCAGCAGGCCGTTGCCCGCGCGCAGGATCGACACGAAGCACAGCTTCTTGCCGGCCAGAACCGGCGCGTCCATTGCCTCGAGCGGCGTTTCGATGCGTTCGCTGGTCAGCTCCAGATCGCGGGTGATCTCGTAGGTCAGCAGATGCGCCACCTCGCGCAGCAACGCCCGGAACTTCTGGGTCGACGCCGTGGCACGCCGCATCAGCGTGAGCTTGTGGGCGATCAGCGGATGATCGACGACGGTGACGTACTCGTCCATGGTTCTCCCCAAGAGCCGGTTCCGGATATGCCGGCGACCGCGGCGCCGGCGCCGTTATGCTACTACGGCCGCCGGAAGACCCCCAGCCCGGGCGGTCACGCCGACCGCGCGAATGCCCTGGCTTCCAGTCGCAGCCACTCGCAGAACCGATGCGCCAGCGGCGGCGGCGAACCGGTAGCGGGCCGTAGCAGCCAGTAATCGAACGGCGACGGCATCGCGTAGCGATCACCGAAGGGTGCAACCAGCACGCCGCTGGCCAGACGATCGGCCACCACCGTATGCGTGGCCAGCGCCACGCCGCGACCGGCGATCGCCTGATCCAGGACGAGGCTGAACAGCGAATAGCGCCGATGCACCGGCGCGTCCACCGCGTCGGCCCCGGCGAAATCCAGCCATTCCCGCCAGCCAGGGAAGCTTGTTGCGGCGGCGCCTGGCGTCCACGACGCATGCAGCAGGGTATGCGCCGCCAGATCGGCCGGCTGGGCCAGCGGTGGTCCGGCCGCCAGCAGTCGCTCGGCCTCGATCCCGAGCGCCGGCTTCGGGCCGCAGCGGATCGCCAGCCGGCTGCGCCCGGCCTGCCAGACCGGCTCGGTCAGCGACGGGCTCGCCTCGATCGCCACTTCGGCCTCGCCGGCATCGAACCCGGCCAGTCGCGGCATCAGCCAGTGCTGGACGAACGACGGCGGCACACTGACGGACAACGCTTCGCCGCCGTCCTGGCGAGCCTTTGCCATCGCCGTGGCGAGCCCGGCAAGATGCCCATTCACGTGTTCGGCCAGCCGGCGGCCGGTGGCATTCAACCGCACACCGTGGGCACCCCGCTCGAACAACGTCCCGCCGAGTGTCGCTTCCAGGCGCTTGACCTGACGGCTGACTGCACCCGGCGTGACGCCGAGTTCGGCCGCGGCGCGCTTGAAACTTTCGTGGCGTGCCGCGATCGCGAATGTGCGCAGGGCATTGAGCGGTAGACGCTCGATCATGACATGAGTTTTTCTAAGCCTCGCGTCGCATAATAATTGCTTGCCGCGGCTACCGCCCGGTGCTTCACTGGCGCCCGACCCCACCGGAGCCCGTCATGAGCCATCAACCCGAGCGCGCAGCGACCGCGGCGAAGGCCCCGCAGGCGATCCGGCAACCGCTGGATGCACGGGCCGCCGCGCTCATGATTGGGTTTTGCCTGGTCATCGGCCTGCAGCAGGTCGCGATCAAGTCGGTCGCGCACGCCATCAGCCCGCTGGCCCAGATCGGGATTCGATCGCTGATCGCCGTGCTCGTGATCGCGGCCATCGCGCGCTTTCGCGGCATTGCGCTCTGGGTACCGGAGCAATTCGCCCCCGGGCTGGTCATCGGCGTGGGCTACACACTGGAATTCGCGTTCGTTGCGCTCGGCCTGAACTACACCTACGCGTCGCACATGTCGGTATTTCTGTATACCGCGCCGGTATTCGCCGCGATCGGGCTGCATCTGTTCGTCGCCGGCGAGCAGCTCGGGCCGCGCCACTGGGCGGGTGTCGTCATCGCTTTCGCCGGGCTCGTCATCGCGCTGGCGCCCAGCGCGCACGTCTCGTCCCGTGTGTTACTCGGCGACGGTCTGGGTGTGGCAGCCGGTGCGTCCTGGGCCGGCACCACCATCGCGCTGCGCACCAGTTCGTTATCGGAGGCCCCGCCGCTACGCACCATCGCCTACCAGCTTGTGGTGGCCAGCGTCTTGTTGTTGCCGACGGCCGCCGCACTCGGCGATCTCGGCTCCATCCACATGACCGCACTGGCCTGGGCCAGCCTGTCGTTCCAATCGGTGATCGTGTCGGTCGCAGCACTGCTGGTCTGGTTCTGGCTGCTGCGCCGCTACCTGGCCTCCCGGCTCGGCGTGTTCGCTTTTCTCTCGCCCATTTTCGGCGTCGGCTTCGGCGTGATACTGATGGGCGACCCGATTTCGCTGAACTTCGCCTTCGGCGGACTGGCGATTCTGGCCGGGCTGCTGCTGGTGAACACCCGCGGGCGCCGCCGGATCGTGCCGCGCACCCCCGCCTGAGCCGAGCCAACCACACCATGACCTGCACGCTCGAAGGCCGCTGTTTCTGCGCGCGGTGCGCTACCGTGTGACCGGTGCCGTGAACGGCGCGTCTTCGCCGCAGAACGGCCGGGCTGGGCCGTGCTCGACCACGAGCTGCCGGCCATTCCGGCTTTGCCGACTCGTTACCGGGGAGCGAATGAACGCGATTCGCGTCCCGGTAACCGCGCTCGGTTTTGATCTGCGTAAATCTGCGTTGATCTGCGGAAAATGCCTTGGGAAAACAGAAAAACGCGCTAGCGTTCGACCGCCAGCACCAGCTTGCCGAAGTTCTCGCCGGTGAACAGCTTGAGCAGCGTCTCGGGAAAGGTTTCGAAGCCTTCGACGATATCCTCGCGATGCTTGAGATCGCCAGCCGACAGCCAGCCCGCCATCTCGCGCGCCGCCTCCGGATAGCGATCGGCGAAATCGAACACGATGAAACCTTCCATTCGCGCCCGGTTGACGAGCAGCGACAGATAATTCTTCGGCGCATAGGCGGTGTCGCCGGCCTCGCCGGTGACGTTGTACTGCGAGATCGCGCCGCAGATCGCAACCCGTGCCCGCCAGCGCAGATTGGCGAGTGCGGCGTCCAGGATCTCGCCGCCGACGTTGTCGAAATACAGATCGATGCCGTCGGGGCATTCGCGCCGGACCGCATCGCCGATTTCCTCGGCCTTGTAGTCGATGACCGCGTCGAAGCCGAGCTCGTCGACGACGTAGGCACACTTCTCCGGCCCGCCGGCAATACCCACCGCCCGCGAAGCGCCCTTCTTCTTCGCGATCTGGCCGACCAGCGCCCCGACCGCACCGGAGGCCGCCGATACCAGCACCACGTCGCCTTCGGCCAGCTGGCCGACATCCAGCGTGCCGAAGTAGGCCGTCATGCCGGGCATACCCAGCGCGCCAAGATAGACCGGAAGATCGGCCAGCGACGTATCGACCTTGCGCAAATCACTGCCGGGAAACACGGCATGTGTCTGGACACCCAGATTGCCGGACACCTTATCGCCCGCAGCGAAGTCCGGGTGCTTTGAATCGATCACCGTGCCCGCCGCGCCGGCGCGCATAACCTCGCCGATGCCCACCGGTTTGATATAGGACTTGCCCGCATTCATCCAGCCGCGCATGGCCGGATCGAGCGAGATGTATTCGACCGCGATCCGAACCTCGCCGTCGCGCGCCTCGCGCAAGGGTTCGGTGGTCAGATCAAAATCAGCCCGCTCGGGCAGCCCCTTCGGACGACGGGCCAGGCGGAATTGACGATTATCGATGGTGTCGGTCATGAAAAATCTCGAGGGGACTTCGATGTACCGACGTTAGGCGCTACGCATCGGCCTGACAAGAGCCGTGAGCAGGCAACGCCGCCAGGCCCGCCCCGGCGCGCACGCGTCCGCACGGGAACGCGGCAAAATAGCGGCCAACGCAAGGCAATGCCCTTATCCAGGCGCGAGCGAAGTATCCCGCCCGGATGTCGCCCCCGGCCGGATCAAGAACAACAGAACCGCGATCACCGCCCCGATTGCATCCGAAGTCCAGCCCGGGAAGATCAGCGCCAGCGCGCCGACCAGCGCAACCAGCCGGAACAACGGGTTGAGCGGTGCCCGCGGATAGCCCTCGACCGCTACCGCCAGCACAAGCGCAGGCGGCGTCGCCCTATTATTGGAACAGGCGCGTTAGTCGCCCCGCAGCCGCCGGGCGCCGCTGTAACAGTTGAAGCGTTCGCCGCGCAGAAAACCAACCAGCGTGGTCGAAAACCGACGGGCCAGGTCCACCGCGAAGCTGCTCGGTGCCGAGATTGCGCAGACGACCGGAATACCGGCCGCGATCGCCTTCTGCAACAGTTCGAAGCTGGCCCGGCCGGACAGCATGAGCACCTGCCGATCCAGCGGCAGCGCGTCTTCGAGCAGCGCCCGACCGATCAGCTTGTCGAGGGCGTTGTGGCGGCCGACATCCTCGCGCAGCGCAATCAGATCGCCACCGGCAGCAAACAGCGCGGCTGCATGCAGGCCGCCGGTGGTTTCGAACACCCCCTGCTCGGCGCGCATCCGGTCGGGCAACCCCAACAACCAGCCGGGCTCGATGCGTAACGCAGCGCCCGTGGCCGGATCGCCCCGGCGCGGCTCCGGCGCGCGAAAGCTGGGCTTGCCGCAGACGCCGCAGGCGCTGGTCGCCAGCGTATTGCGCTCGATCCGGTCGAGGCGCGCGCGGGCTGCCGGCTTGAGCATGGCGCGAATCACGTCGGGCTCGTCCGGGCTGTGGCGCAGATAGACGATATCGCCGGCGGTTTGCACCACGCCTTCGCCGTGCAACAGCCCGGCGGCCAGTTCCCGGTCGTGGCCAGGCGTGCGCATAGTGATGAGCGGCTCCGCCCCGGCCACGTGAATCTCCAGCGCGCGCTCGACCGCCAGCGTGTCGTCGGACGTGCGCCAGGCGCCATCGCGGTAGCTGGCGATTTTCACACGCTCGCGGGCCGCGGATGACGCGTCGCCGGTGTCGGGCAAGTCGGGGCCGTCGGCTCGGCGCATGGGCAAGTCGGGTGCCAATATGAATGGCATCATGATAATGCGTCGGCGCGGCGCTGTATCCCGCCCATGGCGGAAGTCTATACTGGCGCCCGCTCCACGGCCTTCGCGGCCTTTTCATTTCTGCATCTCCGGCCCGTTGCCCATGAACATCGCGGCGATTTTCATCCATACACTGGACGTCACGCTGCCGGTGTTCGCGCTGGTTTTCGTGGGCATCGCCATGCGTCGGATCGGCTGGATCGACGATCGCTTCGTCTCGGCCGCGTCGAAGATCGTGTTCAAGGGCAGCATGCCGGCGCTGATCTTCGTGTCGATCGTGGGTGCGAATCTCGGCGACGCGATTCGCCCGGGGATGATCGCCTACTTCGGCCTGGCCACGGTCGCCAGCTTTGTACTGATCTGGCTGTGGGCGATCTGGCGCGTGCCCGAGATTCAGCGCGGCGTCTATGTACAGGGCGCGTTTCGCGGCAACTGCGGCATCATGGGCCTGGCGCTGGCACAGAACATGTACGGCGATTTCGGCCTGTCCGCGGGCAGCATTCTGGTCGGCGAGGTGATCCTCATCTATAACGTGCTCGCCGTGATCGTGCTGACCTGGTACCAGCCGAGCAAGAGCGCGGACTGGCGCTCGATCACGCGCGGCGTGGCCACCAACCCACTCATTCTGGCGACTCTGGCGTCGGTGGCCGTCGCCGCCAGCGGTATCCCGATGCCGAAGTGGGTCATGACCACCGGCGAATATTTCGCCCAACTCACGCTGCCGCTGGCGCTGATCTGCATCGGCGGCGCGCTGTCGGTTCGCGCGCTCTACGACGCACGCGGCATCGCGTTCTCGGCCAGCGCGATCAAGATGACGATCCTGCCGGGGGCGGCCGTGCTTGGCGGCTGGCTGTTGGGTTATCCGCCGCGCGAACTGGGGCTGATGTTTGTCTACTTCGCCTGTCCGACCGCGGCGGCCAGCTTCATCATGGTCGAGGCCATGGGCGGCGATGCGCGTCTGGCCGCCAATATCGTGGCCCTGACCACGCTGGCGGCGAGCGTGACCATGACCACCGGCGTGTTCGTGCTGCGGGTGGCCGGGATCATCTAGGGCCTGTTGCCGTTTCGTCCGAGTCCGCGCCAAGCGCTGTTTTGCGGCAAGACGAGGCGTAGCGAACGTGGCGTAGTGGTTCTACGTGAGAGAGCTACAACGCTGGATTGCCGCAAAACAGCGCTTGTCCCGAAGGGTTGGGCCGCAAATCGCGCCCGGCGGCGTTGCAAGTCTTGATCGTGGCACGCCACGATGCGGCGACTCGCGCCTTGCCGGACACGATTTGCGGTCTCCAACGCGGCGCTCGTACGAAACGGCAACAGACCCTAGAGCATTTTCCGCTTTTATCGACCCACGGCGCGCCGGCAGCGATACGCTAACGTGATTATGTACGACACGCAGCTGCCTGAATCAGCAAAAGCATTTGTCCGCAAATGCACGCCAATGAGCGCAAATAAGAAAGAAGATCAAGGCAGCGCTGGCGTCAGGCTCAGCTTCGCGAGCAATCGCGTCGTCAAGCCTTTGACTGAACTTGGCACATCATCAAGTACACCAGTGAACGCGAATCGACGCCGGCAGACAACGCATCGTATCTGCGTTCATCTGCGGATAAATGCTTTGGGACAATAGAAAAAGAGTCCAGGGCCTAACCCTTCGAATCGCTACCGTCACCATTTTGCTGCTTGCCGGCATCGTCGCGTTGACGACGGCTTTCGGCCGAGAACGCCTTGGCGCCCTCGATCACCGGCGCCAGCGTGCGCCAGAGGTCCTCATCGCGCAGCAATTTGAACACGCCGGTCACGCCTGGCGGGTCGTAGGGCGATTGATGCGCGCCCGCCGCGGTTTCATCGACCCGGTCGAGGCCGGCATGCATGGCATTGAACATGCGCTCCAGCTGATCGGGGTCGATCTTGCCCAGCTGCTTGGCCAGCACCAGCAGGTTACGCATGCCGGCCTGGCCGTGCTCGGTATTGAGGCTGTCGAGCGCGATCATCGAGACTTCCGGCATCGCGCCCACGAAATCCTTCAGCCAACGCATCAGGCCGGATTCATAGAGCTGATCCAGCAGTTCATTGATTTCGGCGATGCGGCCCTCGAATTTCTCGAGTTCGTCGGCCGTTTCCGGACGCAGCCGTTTGGCTTGTTCCGGGCGATAGTGAATCTGTTCTGCCATCGGGAAAATCCTGTCGAGCCACGGCCGCGATGCATCGCGGCCGTGGCGTGAATTCAAGGCCTGCTACAAACCGCTGCCGGTCGGGCGCATCTTGGGCGGACGCTTGTAGTCGTCGCGCTCCCATTTCTGGTTGACCTGCACACCGCTGGTGGGATGCCGCTTCTTGTTGCGCTGATTGTTCGGCTTGAGCGGCGCCGGCCCGTGGTCCTCGAGCAGCTCCATGTTCACCGCCAGCTCCTTGTAGGCCGGGGTGTCGGTATCCTTGTCGGCCTCGAAGCTGGTGAGCACGTTGATCGCCTCGATGTTCTTCTTGCCGTGCATGGGCATGTACAGCTGCTTGCCCTGCACGCGGTCGGTCACCTCGACGGCGACCTTGATCGCCCCGCGCCGCGACTTGAGCCGGACCACGGCGCCGCTTTCCAGCCCGCGCTCTTGGGCCAGTTCCGGCGAGACCTCGACGAAACCGTGCGGGATCTTGTAGACGATGCCAGCGGTCTCGTCGGTCATGTTGCCTTCGTGGAAATGCTCCAGCAGGCGCCCGTTGTTCAGGTGCAGGTCGTATTCGTCGTCGACCTGGTCGGTCGGTTCGGTCCAGCTCACCGGATGAAATTTCGCCTGGCCGTTATCGAAATGGAATTTGAGTTCCGGATAAAGGTCCGGGGTATCGGTGCCGTCGGCGGCGACCGGCCACTGCAACGAGTTGAAGCCGGTCAGCCGGTCGTAATGCACGCCGGCGAACATGGGCGCCAGACCGGCGGCCTCGTGCATGATCTGGCTCGGATGGGTATAGCCCCAGTCGTGGCCGAGATGCCTGGCCAGTTCGGTGAGGATCAACCAGTCCGGCTTCGAGTCGCCCAGCGGCGGGAAGACTTGGTAGATACGCTGGATCCGCCGCTCGGTGTTAGTGAAGGTGCCCTCCTTTTCCACCGAGGGGCTGGCCGGCAGCACGACATCGGCAAACTCGCAGGTGCGCGAGAAGAACATGTCCTGCACGACAAAGAATTCCAGCTTCTCGAAGGCAGCCTGCACATTGAGCGCGTCGGAATCGACGATACTCATGTCCTCGCCCACCACATACAACGATTTCAGATCGCCGTCGTGGATGTTGTGCACCATCTGGTGGTTGTTCAGCCCCTTGTTCGTCGACAGTTCGACGCCCCAGGCTTTTTCGTAGCGCTGGCGTACGGCGTCGTCGGCGACGAACTCGTAGCCCGGGAAACGATCCGGCATGTTGCCGAAGTCAGAGGCGCCCTGGACGTTGTTGTGCCCGCGCATCGGGTAGCCGCCCGAGCCGAAGCGGCCCATGTTGCCGGTCACCAGCAGCAGGTTGCACAGCGCAGTCGCGGTATCCGAGCCCATGGAGTGCTGGGTCACGCCCATGGCCCACACGCCGCAGATGGTATCGGCCTCGACGATCATGTCGGCCGTCTTCTGTAGCGTCTCGCGGCTGATGCCGCAGCGCTCGATGGCGAACTCGAAGGTGAAATCTTCCAGCGAGGCCTTGAATTCCTCGAAATGGTCGACGTGCTCGCGGATGTAGGCCTCGGCGTGGTAGCCGTTGTCGATCAGGTACTTCGAGATCGCATTCATCCAGATCATGTCGGTGGCCGGCGCCGGCTCGAGATGCAGATCGGCGCGCTGGGCCAGTTCGTTCTTGCGCAGATCGGCAACGATATGCTTCTGGCCGTGGAGCTTGGCCGCCCGCTTGAAGCGGGTTGCGATTACGGGGTGGCTCTCGGCCGTGTTCGCGCCGACGACCAACAACAGGTCGGCCGCTTCCAGGTCGGCGATGGAGCCGGTGTCGGCGCCGTAGCCGACGGTACGCCACAGCCCCTGCGTGGCCGGCGCCTGGCAATAGCGCGAGCAGTTGTCGATGTTGTTCGTGCCCATGACGCCGCGCGCGAGCTTCTGCATCAGGTAGCCTTCCTCGTTGGTGCACTTCGAGGAGGCGATATAGGCCAGCGCGTCCGGGCCATGCGCAGCGCGGATTTCGTTGAAGCGGCGCGCGATCAGGGCATAGGCCTCGTCCCATTCGGCTTCACGGAAGGCGCCGTTCTCGCGAATGAGCGGCTTGGTCAGGCGTTGCTCGCTGTTGATGTGACCCCAGCCGAACTTGCCCTTGATGCAGGTGGAGATCTGGTTGGCGGGGGCTTCGTGCACGGGCTGGACCTTGAGCAGTTCGCGCTCGCGCGTCCACATCTCGAACGAACAACCCACGCCGCAATAGGTGCAGACGGTCTTGGTGCGCTTGAGCTCGGTCTCACGCATGGCCGCATCGACCTCGGACACGGCGAAGATCGGGCCGAACCCGGTCGTATGTTCAGCCGTCTTGACGACGTCGATCGCGGCGCGGCCCAGCTTGCGATAGCCATCGCGATTCTGCGGCGAGAGCGCGGTCATCGGCCCGACCTTGCCGATGGCCGTCTTTTCCATCAACGCATTGCAAGGGCATACCGTCACGCAATGACCACAGGACACGCAGGACGAGTCCTCGATCGCGACGTCCTCGTCCCAGATCACGCGGGGCCGTTCGCGCGACCAGTCGATCGACAGGGTCTCGTTGACCTGCAGGTTCTGGCAGGCCTCGACGCAACGGCCACACAGGATGCACTGATCCGGATCGTAGATGTAGAACGGGTTGGAGTAATCCTTGTCGTAAGGCTTGCCGCGGTATTCGTAGTGCTGGCCCGGCACGTGCATGTCGCGCACGGTGTTGTGTACCGCGCAATCGCCATTATTGTTGTCACAGACCGAGCAATACAGGTCGTGATTGGAGGTCACCCGGTTGATGGCTTCCAGCCGCGCGGATTCGGCCTCGTCCACATTCAGGCCGACCTCCATCCCGGGTTTGACCGTGACCGCGCAGCCGCGAACCAGGTTGCCGTCGACCTCGACCATGCAGGTATCGCAGGTCTGGATCGGCCCCAGGCTGGGGTGATAGCACAGATGGGGCATGTACACGCCCGCCGCATCGAGCGCTTCCGGCAAAGGCTGGCCGGTACGCACAGTTACCGACTGGCCGTCGACGGTGATATCGAAAAACTCAGCTTCCTGATCCACGAACTTGCTCCTGTTTACCGTCGACTGGGACTAGTCGGAATCGCGCGCTATGCCGGATCCGGCGCCGCGCCGCAATTGGCCCCGCGGCTCGGCATCTCGATCAAGGCACGGGCGGCTGCTGGCATCAAGCCCGGCCCCTCGGGACCGCGATCTCGCGGCGCGATGTCGCATTCGGGTCGTCGACGATATTCGATTGTGTTACCGACGAGTATCCCCACGTTTCGACCTCGGAATCAATCGATATTATCTCGGTCAAGCCGGCGCCCCGCGCCTCGGAAGGCATGAAACATGGCCCGACCCGGTGCATCGGCGGCTGGTGGCAAACGCCCGCGGCCGGCGGTGCCCGGTTGCGCCATGCCATGGCCGCGCGGTGGTTGCGGGCCGAAGTGCGCTCGCTCGCGACCTCTCGCCGATCATGCCAGGACACCGCCTGGGGCCTGATCTTCCGGGATGCCGGATTACGGGTCGACCGTCGCCCAGATTGGCTGGGCGAAGGGCTCGACCGTGACCGGTGTCCCCGCAGCCACCCCGCCACTTTCCGCGGGCAGCAGGATGAAGGCATCGGCACGGCTCATCGATCGCATCACACCCGAGCCCTGATGATCCAGGGCGATCACCCGCGGCGCGGCGCCGGCCCAATCCAGCCGCGCTCTGAGAAAATGCGCGCGACCGGGGGGCTTGGTCAGATCGGTCGCGGTCGGCAGGGTCATGCGCATCGGCGGCGCGGGCACGCCGCCGGCCAGCCGCACCAGAGCCGGGCGCACCAGCTGGAGGAACGTCACCGCGGACGAGACCGGGTTGCCGGGCAAGCCGAAGAAACGGGCCCGGCCGACGCTACCCGTGACCAGCGGCTTGCCGGGCTTGATCGCGACCCGCCAGAAATCGATGGTGCCCTTTTCGCCGAGTATATCGACCATGAAGTCGGCGGCGCCCACCGAGACCCCGCCACTGGTGATCAGCGCATCACAATCCGCAGCGCGGTCGAACGCATCGGCCAGCACGCGACGCGAGTCGCCGATAGCGCCCAGGTCCACGCCAAGCATGCCGAGGCTCTCCAGTTGCGCCGCCAACCCGTAGCGATTGCTGTCGTAGATCTCGCCCGGCGCCAGCGGGCCGTCGATCGGCCGCAACTCGTCGCCGGTGGAAAAGAACGCCACCCGAGGGCGGCGTACGACCGCCACCTCGGCGGCGCCCACCGACGCGAGCAGGGCGATATCCGCCGGACGGACAAAGCTGCCGGCGGATAGCACCGTGGCGCCGCAGGCTAAATCCTCCCCCGCCGGCCGGATGTTCGTGCCCGCGGCTGGCGGCGAATCAATGCTGACGGCCTCGTCCTCGAGCCGCGCGTTTTCCTGCATGACCACGGTGTCCACCCCGTCCGGCACGACCGCACCGGTCATGATGCGCACGCATTCGCCCGCGCCGACGCGGCCGTTGAACGGATGCCCCGCCAGGCTCTGGCCCACGACGGTCAATCGCGCGCCGGGGCGATTGATACTGGCCGCGGCGTAGCCATAGCCATCCATCGCGGAATTGGCCGCGCTCGGCACATCCACCGTCGCGACCACGGGTGCGGCGAGCACGCGATGCAATGCGCGGGGCAATGGCACGCGTTCGGTCTGCCGGATGGGCTCGATCGCATCGATGATCCGGCGCCGGGCCTCGTCGAGCGCCATCGGTGGACTGGCATCGCCGGGCCGGACGGCCGACTGGCGGGAAGTTGCGGCCATATGCATCTCGCTTTGCGATCCGGACACCCTGCCGGGGGCAATCTCGCGCTCAGAGGCGATGGGTCAACGCCTCGGCGTCCTGGTCGCTGTTGATATTGGCAAACGGCCCGGCTTCGGCCCAATCGACCACCACCCGGCCGATATCCTGCTGCCATTCGGTGACACGGCGCACACCCGAGAACAGCGCTGCCTGGATGTCGTCCAACAGGGAACGACGCATGAGCGCATGCAGCGGATGCAGTTCATCGGGGGTGCGCGCCACGGCGAGGTCGGTTTCCGGACGCATGGCGGCAGCCAGCCGCGCGGCCAGATCCAGCGGCAGCAGCGGCGTATCGACGGGCACGATCAGCACGTACGGTGTCGCCGCGGCCTTGAGCACCGCCGCAATGCCAGCCAGCGGACCGCGATGATCGTCGGTGTCGTCACCATGCACTGTATAACCGAGGCCACGATAACGCGCAAGGCTGCGGTTCGCGCTGATCACGATGTGTCCGACCTGAGGCGTGACGCGCTCGATCGTATGCTCGATCAACGGGCGGTCGCCCACGCGGTACCAACCCTTGTCGATGCCACCCAGGCGACGGCCTTCGCCGCCGGCCAGGATACCCGCGGTAATCTGTTCGGGAGCAATTTTCATGGCGTTATTCTGTCGATCCCGCCGGGTTCGGGCAATGCTCGTCGCCTGCTTTAGAACTTTTTTCAACGCGAGCGTTCCAAACGCCAGCAGGTCCGCGGCAACGACAGCGAGGCGTCAGACGCGATGCGATGTTTTGCGATCGGCCTTCTGGCCTCCAGTCTGCTCACCTTCGTCACCGGAGCCCAGGCCAGCGGTCTGGGCGCGCGGATGGAGCGGGCCATGGCCGCGCCGCCGCCAGAGAGCACCTCGCGCACCCGACGTGTCGGGCGCGACGACATGGCGACCGGGTTGAAGAGCGTTTTGGCCGACGGCGCCAGTACAGCAGTCCTCGAACTCGGCGCGCCGGGTGGCTTCGGCCGGCGGCCGCTGGATCGTTGGCCGGCCATGCGTAGCCCGGCCGGTCGGGATATCCGTCTCACCCACATCGCAAGCGCGGCCGAAAATACCGCAAGCCAGGCCGGCCCTGTTTTGCGCGAAGCGATCAACGCACTCTACATCCCCGATCCGCAGGCACTGCTCGAGCATGGCGCCCCGTCCGCCACCACATTTCTCGCCGATCACGCCAGCCAGTACCTGCGCTGTGCGTTGGCACCTATCGCGGCCCGTGCCTATGCCACGGTGACGCGTACTCCTCGGCGGCCGATCGAGTCGAGCACGAGCGCGCCCAATTCCCTGCTGGCCGATCACATCGCGAGCCAAACGCTCGACGCGCTACTCGATGCGATGGCGCGACAGGAATATCTTGTCCGCCGCGGCGCGGCGACCCACACCGGCCCGCAACGGGCGCGCATTTTCGGCCAATCGACCTAGCGTCGGCCCTGCGACGGACCCTTGCGCCCTGCCGGCGCCGGTCGAGGCGCTGCCGGTCAGCAACGCTAACTCGCCATGCGCACACGACGCGGCGCCAGGCGCTCAAGGAACGCCTGTTGATCGGCGAGGATGCGACGATTGGCCAGAATGAGCCATTCCGCCAGATTGGGCTCGTACGGCAGCGCCAGCAACTTCATGCCGGCCTGTTCCGGTGTCCGGTCGTCCTTGTAGCGGTTGCACGGCTCACAGGTCGAGACGACGTTGCGCCATGCGTGTTCGCCGCCTTTCGACCTCGGGACCACGTGTTCGATCTGCATCTGGGCAAAGCTCAACTGCGTGCCGCAGTACATGCACAGCCCGCCATCGCGGTGGAACAATTCGCGGCGCGTGAGCGTGGGCACCAGGTTACGCGTGAACCGATGCGAACGATCGCGTACTGCGATGATCGAATCGATGGCGATTTCGCTGCGCGCCCCCGTTTCGCGCGATCGCCCGCCCCGCAAAACAATCTTCTCGCTACCTGCTTCCCAGGCGATCTTGTCCGTGAAATACAGGCTCACGGCTTCGCGCCAGTCCACCCACTCCACGGGTAGACCGCCGGCATCGAGTTTCAGAATGCGTGGTATCACCAACACGAAGTGCGACCTCCTTTCGCCGCAACCGGCCACTCCGGGCGGACATCGCTTGTCAACACTTCTTTCTTGTACCGGAAAGATCGTGACCCGCGCAATCATGCGCGCGGCGCGCACATGCCCCGCGGGCGTAACAGCGGGCGGCGGGCAGGGGGCGAGAGAGGGACTGCGCACGGGCAGGTACCATAAAAAAAGCCCCGACGCGAGTGCGACGGGGCTTTTCATTTGGAGCCTGGCGGTGACCTACTCTCACATGGGGAG
>NZ_JBQDYF010000021.1:0-59957 GCF_052044135.1 Salinisphaera sp. RV14 | reverse complement strand
CTGCGTTGCGAGAGGGCGCATTCTAGACCTTCGCCGATACGTGTCAACAAGTTTTCTGAAATAATTCTGCAACAGGCTCGAAACGCCCGCCGTGCGGTGCTCGCGCTGCGTGGCCTCAACCAGCCTCAAGGCGCACGCGCGCAATTCGACGCTTGCCGACCTGGAGTAGACAGGTCTGGCCGGCATGCAGCGTGTGCCGGGCATCCGGGACCGGCTCGCCGTCCAACCGGACAGCGCCCTGCTTGATCAGGCGCATGCCTTCGCCGTTACTCTGGGTCAGCCCCGCCGCGACCAACAGCGCCGCCACCTGCAACCCGCCCGCATCGACGCTCACCGGCGTCACCGGCAGGTCGTCGGGCACGACGCCCTGCTGAAAACGCGACACGAATGCCTCATGAGCGTCTGCCGACGCGGCATCGCCGTGGAAACGGGCCACGATCTCGCCGGCAAGCTTGTACTTGTAGTCGCGCGGATTCGCCCCGGCGTCGACCTCGCGCCGATAACGGACGATGGTGTCGGCCGGTTCGAACGACAATAGCTCGAAGTAGCGCCACATCAGATCGTCGGATATCGACATCAGCTTGCCGTATTGCTCGTTCGGCGCTTCGTCGATCGCCACGTAGTTGCCGAGCGACTTGGACATCTTGTTCACGCCGTCCAATCCTTCGAGTAGCGGCATGGTCAGCACGGCCTGCGGCTTCTGGCCGTAGATCTGCTGTAGATGCCGCCCCATCAGCAGATTGAACTTCTGGTCCGTGCCACCGAGTTCGAGATCGGCCTCGAGCGCCACCGAGTCGTACCCCTGCAATAGCGGATACAGGAATTCGTGAATGGCGATGGGCTGGTTGGACTGATAGCGCTTGTGGAAATCGTCGCGCTCGAGCATTCGAGCCACGGTGTGCGTGGCGGCCAGCTTGATCATGTCGGCGCCGGAGAATGCATTGAGCCACGTCGAGTTGAACACGACGCGGGTGCGATCCGGATCGAGAATTCGATAGATCTGGGCCTCGTAAGTGCGCGCGTTGGCCGCAACCTCGGCCTCGGTAAGCGGCTTGCGGGTGACATTCTTCCCCGTGGGATCGCCGATCATGCCGGTGAAGTCGCCGATCAGGAAGACCACGTCATGGCCCATGTCCTGGAACCAGCGCAGCTTGTTGAGCAAAACCGTATGCCCCAGGTGCAGATCCGGCGCCGTTGGATCAAAGCCCGCCTTGATCACCAGCCGCTCACCGCTGGCGGTCGCCTTCTCAAACCGCTCGCGGAATTCGGCTTCCGGAATGATTTCATCCGCCCCGCGCACGATCTCGGCCCAGTCTTGACTCGTCAACGCCTGCTCCATGTATCTGGTCTCGGTTGCGCGCCAAGTCTAGGGCCTGTTGCCATTTCATGCGAGACCGCGCCGACGCCCCTCGGACCGCACGCCGAGACGCCGCGGGTACGGTCGGGCACCGGCACGGGCGAATGGCCACGCGGGGGCGCACGAGTGTCGTTGCCCGGATCCGCCGCCCGGCCAGCGCCGGCCCTGGATGCGGTCGCGGCCCACACGCCAACGAGCCTGACATGCACGGATTTGCCAAGTCCCGGTGATTGTGCTTTTTTATGGCCAATTCGGCGGTGCAGCTGCGGGGGCTTGGCGCGCGTCGGCATCACGCTCGGGTCAGTGAAACGACGGGAAGCCATGGGCAAGTTTGTCGATCGGGATTATCTGTGGCTGCGCGACAAACCGCAGAAATCGCCGCGTTGGCAACCCTGGGCGCCGGTCGCCCTGGTGCCGGTCGCGGCCGCCCTGACCTGGTATCTCACCGCCCCGGCAGGCGCTCCGCCGGATGACGATGCCGCCGTGCCGGCCGTGACGCGCGTCCACGTGCCCGGTTTCCAACGGGCTCATGCCATGCCGGTCAACTTCAGCCCGGCGTTCGACAACGTCCGCACGCGGCCACCAGCCCGGCCGATCCAGTTGGCATTCGCGCCCGCCGCGTCGCTGACCTCTAGCGACAAGCCGAACGCCCTCAAGCCCGGCTGGCAACGCGTCACCATCGCCAGCGGCGATACCCTGTCGCTGGCCTTCGCCCGGCACGGGCTGTCGTACATGGATTCACTGCGCATCGCACACATGCCGCATCTGGGGCATTACTTCACGCGCGGCCTGCAGGCCGGCGACGTGCTCGAGGTGAAGGCCGACGACACCGGTCATGTCCAGGCGATCCGCTACGCGGTCGATGCGTTGCACCATCTCAGTGTGCGTCGCAACGATAACGGCTTCACCGGGACCCTGGCCGAGCGGTCGGCCGAACACCGACAGACATCGGTCAGCGGGGTGATTCGTCACAGCTTCTACCGCGATGCGATCGCTGCGGGCCTGACCGGCCGCCAGGCCGCCAGCCTGCATCAAATCTTTGCGCAATCTGTGGATTTCGGCCGCGATATTCAGCCGGGTGACCGCTTCGTCGCTGTATACGATACGCTTTACCGCAAGCAAAAGCAGGTCGGAACGGGACCCATCGCCGCCGCGGCCCTGATCAACAATGGGCAGGTCATTCGCGCCGTGCGCTATACCGACGACAACGGCCACAGCGAGTACTATCGCCCGGACGGGCGGCCCATGCGGCCGGCGTTCGTAAGGGCGCCCGTGCAGTACACCCATATCAGTTCGCCGTTCAATCTCAACCGCATGCATCCGATTCTGCATCGCATCCGCCGCCACGAGGGCACCGATTACGCCGCCCCCGAAGGCGCGCCGATTCATGCCACCGGCGACGGCCGGATCATCTTCCGCGGCCGGCGCGGCGGATACGGCAACGTGGTGATCATCCGCCACAACCGACACATCACCATGCGATTCGCGCATATGTCGCGCTTTGCGCGCGGCCTGCGCGTCGGCAGCCGGGTGCGCGAAGGCCAGACCATCGGCTATGTCGGCATGACCGGGCTCGCCACCGGCCCACATGTACACTATGAGTTCCGCGTCGACGGCAAACCGCGCAACCCACAGACCGTCCCCCTGCCCGGCGCGCCGCCGCTACAGGGCCATCAACTGGCCGCCTTCAAGGCCCGGGACGCCGACCTCATCGCGAAACTCGACGACATGACCGATGACGCCCGGGTCCACATGGCCTCGGCTACGGATTCGCCTTGATGAGCGGCCCCGATTGCTATGTCGGGCTGATGTCCGGCACCAGCGTGGACGCGGTTGATGCGGTCGTGGCGCGCTTCGCCGGTACGTCCGATCGGCCGGAAATGCTGGCTACGCATAGCGCAGCGCCGCCGCAGGGCCTGCGCGAGCAACTGCTGGCTCTGTCTGACGCCGATCGGCGCGTGAGCCTGCTCGAATTCGGTCGTCTCGACCAGGCGGTCGGACAGTGGTTCGCCAGCGCCGCGAACGCGGCCATCGCCAAGGCCGGGCTGACAGCATCGCAGATCGCCGCGATTGGCAGCCACGGCCAGACCATCTGGCACGCGCCGGACGCCGAACCGGCCTTCAGCCTGCAGATCGGCGCCGCCCCACGTATCGCCGCAGACACGGGCTGCGCCGTCGTTTCCGATTTCCGCAACGCCGATATCGCACTCGGGGGCCAGGGCGCGCCGCTGGTCTGCGCGTTCCACCGCGCCCTGTTCGCCGATCCCGATGCCAACCGGGTGGCGGTGAATATCGGCGGCATCGCCAACATCACCCTGCTGCCCGGCGACGCGCATGCCGATCCGACGGCGATCCGCGGGTTCGATACCGGTCCGGGCAATGGCCTCATGGACGCCTGGATCCAGCGTCACCGCGGCCACAGTCACGACGCCGGCGGCGCCTGGGCGGCATCAGGGCGTGTCGACGACGAACTGCTGGCGCATCTGCTGGGCGATGACTATTTTCATCGCGAACCGCCCAAGAGCACCGGGCGCGAGTACTTCGGGCTCGACTGGCTGGATCGACGCGTGGCCACGCTCGGGCGCACACCCACACCGGCGGATGCACAGGCCACGCTGTGCGAACTGACGGCCATCACCATCGCGGATGCCGTGGACCGGTTCGGCCCGGGCACGGAGACGCTGTACCTATGCGGCGGCGGCGTGCACAACCGGTATCTGGTGGCGCGCATCGCTGCCCTGGCCGCCCCGCGCCCGGTCGAAACCACGGCACACCTGGGCCTCGACCCCGACTGGATCGAGGCCCTCGCATTTGCCTGGCTGGCGCGCCAGCGCCTGCTCGGGCGGCCCGGCAATGCCCCGGGCGTGACCGGAGCAAGCGGGCTGGCGGTGCTGGGCGGCTGGCACGCCGCACCGCCGGCCGCGCCAGGGACGTAATCCCAGCGGGCCGGGCCACGCGGCTAGAAGGCGCTCCCTCAGTCGCAGATCGTCATGGCGCCGGGTTGCAACTCACGAACTGCGCGGGCTTTCATGCCGCAAGCGAGTTGCCGCAGCCATGGGTCGTCGTGGCGTTGAGATTGCGAATCACGAACTGCGCCGCGCTGCGCGCGGGCTTTGCTGCGCAAAGCTTGAGCATTGTCTGTCACCCCGCTTCGCCTGCGGCGAAGCCGCCCCTCAAAGGGGCAGGCGCGCAGCGTAATCTTAAACCCCGAACGAGTTGCCGCAACCGCAGGTCGTCGTGGCATTCGGGTTACGAATCACGAACTGCGCGCCTTCGATCCCATCCGAAAAATCGATTTCGGCGCCCATCAGGTAGAGCACGCTCATGGGGTCGACCAGTAGCGTCACGCCCTGTTTCTCGATCAGCGTATCGCCTTCCTCGACGTTGTCGTCGAAGGTAAAACCATACTGGAAGCCCGAACAACCGCCGCCGGAAACGAACACCCGCAGCTTGAGGGCATCGTTGTCCTCGTCTTCCAACAGCTCCTTCACCTTGAGGGCGGCGGCGTCAGTGAAGACCAGCGCTGCCTGGTCGGCATCCTGATCGATGGTTTCAGTGGCAGTACTCATAAGCGTTGTCCGTGTCGAACCCGCGATAACTATCATACGACATCAGTGCGATGCGCGGGTTTTCAAGAGATGGCAGAAAAATTTAGGGGACGGGCGCGGTCGCGGTGAGTCCCCGCGTTTCGGGCGCGCCGATCATCAGATTGAAACACTGTACCGCCTGCCCGGCCGCGCCCTTGACCAGATTGTCGAGGGTCGAGAGCACCACCGCCTGATCGCCTGCGAGCGGGCGATGCACAGCGATGCGGCACATGTTGGTCGCGCGCACATGGCGTGTTTCGGGCGTGCCGCCCGCGGCCAGCACGTCGATGAACGGCTCGTCCGCGTAGGCCTGTTCATACAGCGCCTGCAAATCCGCGTCGCCGGCCAGGGTCGCATACAGCGTCGCATGGATGCCACGTACCATCGGCACCAGATGCGGGACGAAGGTCAACCCCACCTCGCGCTGCGCCAGCTCGCCGAGAAACTGTCGAATCTCCGGCAGATGCCGGTGGCCCGACACGCCATAGGCCTTGAATGAATCGGTGGCCTCGGCAAACAGGAAACCCGGGGCGAGCTTCATGCCGGCGCCGGAGACACCGGTCTTGGCGTCCGCAATCAGCCGGTCGGGATCCACGATGCCGGCATCGAGCAACGGCTTGAACCCCAGCAGGACCGCGGTCGGATAACAGCCCGGGCAGGCGACCAGATCGGCGGCAGCGATCGCCTCGCGCCGGCCGAGTTCAGGCAGGCCGTAAACCGCGCGCTCGATCAGCTCGGGGGCGGCATGCTCGGTGTGATACCACTGTGCCCAGAGCGCGGCGTCGCGCAGGCGGAAATCGGCGGACAGATCAATCACGCGCACGCCGGCCGCGAGCAGCCGCGGGACGTCGTGCATGGCCGCGGCGTGCGGCGTGGCGAAGAACACCACATCGCATTCGTCGAGTCGGCCGGCGTCCGGGGTCGCGAAGGCGAGATCGACCACGCCGCGCAGCTGCGGGTAGGCCTCGGCCACCGGAGTCCCGGCCGCGCTGCGCGAGGTCACCGCCACGATCTCGGCGTCGGCATGGGCGGACAACAGCCGCAGCAGCTCGGCCCCGGCATAACCCGTGCCGCCCACCAGACCTATTTTCTGCCTGCCTGCCATGACGCGATCGCTGTCACCGTGAAAAGTGTAGCCGCATACTACACCCGCAATTCGCCGAACCCCAGCCGGGGAGATCACCAAAGCCGTATGCCGCCCAGGTGCCTAGGGCCTGTTGCCGTTTTGTGCGAGCGCCGCGTTGGAGACCGCAAATCGTGTCCGGCAAGGCGCGAGTCGCCGCGTCGTGGCGTGCCACGATCAAGACTTGCAACGCCGCCGGGCGCGATTTGCGGCCCAACCCGAAGGGACAAGCGCTGTTTTGCGGCAATCCAGCGTTGTAGCCCGCTTGTGCAGAGTGACTGCACGGCGCGCACTACGCCTCGTCTTGCCGCAAAACAGCGCTTGGCGCGGACTCGCACAAAACGGCAACAGGCCCTAGTCTCGCATTGGCGCCGGCAAGCCCGGCAGGCCTGATCCCGCCGCACCGAGCGCTGGCGCAGCCCGCTTACCGATACCGAAAACACGCCGGGCCTGGGCTTGCTTTGCCTGATGGGCGCGGCGACCGGGGGCCTGGCGGGCTCGGCGATCCTGTTGCTCTACGGACTCATTCAGGCCCTGCAATTGCCACTGTTTGCGGCCTTCGGCGACCACCAGTCCACGTTCGTGGCATCCGGTCTCGCCTTCCGGCTGGCGGCGCCGATTCTCGGCGCACTCGTGCTCGGCCTGCTGGTCGAATGGCGCCGCAAGCCGCTCGAGAATGGCATCGTGCACGTGATCGAACGGCTGATGTATTACCAGGGCCTGCTGCCGCTGCGCGCGGCGCTGGTCGATCTGGCCGCCTCGGCAATCTCTATCGCCACCGGCCAGTCGGTCGGCCGCGAAGGCACGGCCGTGCATGCGGGCGCATTCACCGGCAGCTGGCTGGCCCGGCGGCTGTCGTTGCCCAACAACAGCGTGCGCACCCTGGTCGGCTGCGGCACGGCCGCCGGCATTGCCGCGTCGTTCAATACCCCGCTGGCGGCCGTGATTTTCGCCATGGAAGTGGTGATGATGGAATACACCATCGCCGGTTTCGCACCGATCATCCTGGCGGCGGTAACGGGCTCCCTGGTGACGCTGAACCTGCCCAACGTCCACCCGGGCCTGATCGGCGCCGCCGAGCATTTCCATGCCGCCGAACTGCCCGCCATGACGACGATGGGGCTGGTGCTGGGCGTTCTGGGCGGCGGTTTTACCCGCATGGTCGGCCAGATCATGCCGCACCTCGCCAAGGTGCGCATCAGCCTGCGCATGGCATCGGCCGGCCTGGTCACGGGCATTCTCGCGACCGTCTTGCCACAGATCATGGGCCTGGGCTTCGAGACCGTGAACCGCGCGCTGGACGGCGACTACGGCGCTACCCTATCGCTCGGCATCGGCCTGGCCAAGCTGGTGGCCACGCTATTCGCCGTCGCCGCGGCGATTCCGGGCGGCGTCATCCTGCCGATGTTCGTCTGCGGCGCCGCACTCGGCAGCGCGTTTGGTACCGCCGCCGCCGGTGTGCTGCCGATCCCGGTCAGCGGCCCCGGGCTGTACGCCCTGCTGGGCATCGGCGCGATGATGGCTGCGGTGCTGCAGGCGCCACTGTCTGCGCTGGTGGCGGTGCTGGAACTGTCCGGCCAGACCGACATGGTGCTGCCGGGCATGCTGGTGATCATTGCCGCACTCGTCGTCTCGCGCCGGATCGCGGTGTCGGATTCCATATTCCGACTGTTGTTGCGCCGTCGCGGACTGGACTATCGCAACGACCCGGTGTCGCAGTACCTGCGGCGTGCCAGTGTGCTGAATACCATGAACCGCCGCTTCCGTGTGCTCGATGCGAAAACCACCCGAGCCGCGGTCGCCGATGCGCTCGA
The DNA here is from genome assembly GCF_052044135.1 of Salinisphaera sp. RV14. NCBI lineage: Bacteria > Pseudomonadati > Pseudomonadota > Gammaproteobacteria > Salinisphaerales > Salinisphaeraceae > Salinisphaera > Salinisphaera sp. RV14. Next base: position 52,076 of record NZ_JBQDYF010000021.1, on the reverse strand, counting down.
TGCCGGCATTGACTGGCTGCTGATCCGGCCGGCCGAGGGTCGCGCCCAACTCATGCGCCCCGACGAGCTCAAGCGCATACTGGCCGAAGACGATGGCGACGCGGACCGCGAGATCGATCTCATGGATATCCCGGCGCACCGGGCCGATGCTTATCCGATCGACGTCCGCGCCACGCTGCAAGAAGCCTACGATCAGTTCGAATCGACCGAGGCCGAGGCGCTGGTGGTGCAACGCGCGAGCGCGCTCAGCGGGCGCCGGCCGACGCCCTACGGCATTCTCACGCCGGATACGGTGGCCGCGACCTACCGCCGCTGACCGCGACGCGGGGTCGTGGCCGGACCGTCGGCGGCCAACCGCCGATACAATGGCCCGGTCGCCCGAGCCACCCACGTCTGCAGGAGTTACCGCATGCTTTTTCTATGGATCAAGGCCTTCCACGTCACTTTCATGGTGGCCTGGCTCGCCGGGCTGCTCTGCCTGCCCTGGCTGTTCGCCGCGCACGCCGAGGCGCGGGGTGCCACCGACCGCGGTCGATTCAGCGCGCTGGAACGCCAGCTATCGATGCTGATGTCGATTGCCGCACTCGGAACGATTGCGTTCGGCGTCTGGATGCTGGCAATGCTGGGCGGCGGCTGGATCGCCGGCAATGGCTGGTTCCACGCCAAGCTCGCGCTGGTCGTGGTATTGATCGGCTACCACGGCTGGTGTCAGGTCCAGGCCAAAAAGCTGCGTGAAGAGCGGGCCACCGGTACGCCGGCGTTCTATCGCATGATGAGCGCGGTACCGGCAGTCATTCTGCTGCTGATCATGCTGCTGATCTTCATCAAGCCGTTCTGACCGCCGTGCCCGACATGAAAAAACCCGCCGCGAGCACCCCGCGGCGGGTTTTCTGCCGGGCCGGCATGAACCATGCCGTTGCTTATTCGGCGTCCGGCGTCTGGTTGATGTTCGCACCGGTCTGAGACTGCAGGAAGTTCGCTTCGCCCATGCTCTTGATCAGATCGAGCTGGGTTTCGATATAGTCGATATGTTCCTCCTCATCGGAGAGAATCTCGACGAACAGATCGCGTGTGGCGTAATCGCCCGCGTCCTCGCAGACCTTGATGGCCTCCTTGTAGTGGGCGTGGCCCTCGTACTCGGCGGCGAGATCGCATTCGAGCATTTCCTGCGGCTTCTCGCCGATGCGCAGCTTGCCCAGGTCCTGCAGATTGGGCAGGCCATTGAGGAAAAGGATGCGCTTGATGAAGCGATCCGCGTGCTGCATTTCCTCGATCGACTCGTTGTACTCGTGCTTGCCGAGCTCGAAGAAGCCCATGTCCTCGTACATGCGCGCATGCAGGAAGTACTGGTTGATCGCGGTCAGCTCCAGCTTGAGCGCATCCTGCAGATACTTGATTACGGTCGCATCGCCTTTCATTGCCTGTCCTGTGTCGGCCTGAACTCCAGTCAAGGTTAGCGGAGGTCAGGTTGGCGTACAAACGAGGCGCGTGTTCGCCATCGGCCGCCGCGGCGCTGCCGCGACCCGTGCCGGGCAGCCGTTCCGAATACGATCGATCAGGCGGTCGCGACCGCCGGCGCTTCGGCGGTGGCAATGGCCTCCGCACGGTCGCGCTCCTGGCGACATTCGCGGAGCAGGTCACGTGCGCAGGGCGCACAGCGGCCACAGCAACCGGCCACACCGAGTTTCTGGCGCAGCAAGCGCATGCTGCAGACGCCCTCGCAATAGGCTTCGCGAATCTGGCAGTCGGTGACCGCGTTGCACACACAAACGTACATGAGCGTTACCTCCGACGCGCAGTACAACGCTAATGAGAATTATTGTCAACTACGAATGTCGACGCCATTTGCTGCCGGGCGATTTGCCGTCCCGCCGGCGCGGACGGGGTTCGCTGCCGCGCCGGTCAGGAGGCTGCGCCCGTATTCAGATAGCTGGCCAGTTCATCCAACGCGCGGCGGTAGACCTGGCGCTTGAAGAACACGACTTCATCGACCGGGTCCCAGTAATCGACCCAGCGGTACCCGTCGAATTCCGGTTTTTCGGTGGCATCGAAGCGCACGCAGGACTCGGGCGCAAGCAGTTGCAGCATGAACCATTTCTGTTTCTGACCGATGCATAACGGCTGTCGATGGCGCCGGATATAGCGCTTGGGCAGGCGGTAGCGCAACCAACTGCGGGTCGCGCCGATGATCTCCACGTGCTCGGGCCGCAGCCCGACCTCTTCTTCCAGCTCCCGATACAGCGCCGCCCGCGGCGCTTCACCTTCGCGGATACCACCTTGAGGGAATTGCCACGACTGCTGGCCGATGCGCTTGGCCCAGAACACCTTGCCTTGCTGATTGCTCAAGATGATGCCGACGTTCGCTCGGAACCCTTGTGCATCAATCACGACGCCACCCTCGGTAAAACTACTGAATCAATTCTTTCATAAAATCGCAAGAAACGAAAAAACACAGGCTGAATCGACGGAACCCATGCTTCGCCGGGCGCAATTCTATTGTGCTCCACTTCGGTCGCTTCCCACGGCTCCATGCAGGCGTCATCATTGGATATCTGCCATTTCATTTCCAGCCGGGGCGCCGACGTGCGACTGACCTTTTTTGATCTCGACAATACGCTGCTCGCTGGCGACAGCGATTATGAATGGGGCCGTTTCCTGGTCGACGAGGACGTGGTCGATCAATCGACATTCGCGCGCGCGAACGACACCTTCAGGGCTCAGTACGAGGCTGGCGTACTGGATATCCATGCGTATCAACGCTTCGTGCTGCAACCGCTGATCCAGGAGTCGGCGACGCGCATGGCCGCGCTGCGCGAGCGCTTCGTGGCCACGCGAATCGCGCCGATCGTGGCTCGTCATGCGGCTTCGGTGATCGATTTTCACCGCCAGCGCGGGGATCTGGTCGCGATCATTACCGCCACCAACCGCTTCGTCACTGAACCGATCGCGCACTTGCTGGCAGTCGAACACCTGATTGCAACCGAGCCAGAGATCGTCGACGGCGCGTATACCGGCGCCATCGCCGGCACCCCGTCTTATCGCGAGGGCAAGATCACCCGCGCCCGCAGTTTCCTGGCGGCGTTGTCCATTCAACCCGAGCACGTGACCTTCTACTCCGATTCACACAACGACCTGCCGCTGATGCGGTGGGCCGACCGCGCGGTCGCGGTCGACCCCGACGAGCGGCTCGCGGCGGCGGCGCGCGAAGCCGGCTGGCCGGTGATCAGCCTGCGCGGCGAGACCATGCCGACACTCGCCTGAACAGACCCGCCGGTCGACCGATCAGCCGCCCGGCGCGTCGCGCTGTTCATCCCACGCGGCCAGGTAGGGCACAAGCTGCGGCCGGAGCCGCCCATTGGTCGCCATGATGGTGCACGATTCCAGATCGATCGGGCCGCCGCCGAGTTCGGTGACATCGCCCCCGGCCTCGCGCACGATCACGGTGAGCGCGGCGATGTCGAGGATATTGAGATCCGACTCGATGATCGCGTCGATCGCGCCACTGGCCAGCAAATGGTAGTGGTAGAAATCGCCGTAGCCTCGGATGCGATGGGCGTCACCGGCCAACTCGCCGATCTTCGCCCAGGCCGGAGACGCGCCCAGCGCGGCGATGTTGCCCAGCGACAGGCTGGCTTCGGCGATCTCGTCGACGGCCGACACATGGATCGGCTCGCCGTTGAGGAACGCGCCCTGCCCGCGCGCCGCCCAGGCCATATCGCCGTTACCGAAGGCCGGGGCATTGGATACGCCCACGATCAACTCGCCCTGGTGCAGCAGCGCGATCTGGGTCGAGAAGAACGGATAACCGCGCACGAAGCTCTTGGTGCCGTCAATCGGATCGATCAGCCAGACATAATCGGCGTCGATCGACTCGCGGCCGAGTTCCTCGCCATAAAAGCCATGATCCGGAAACGCGTCCGATAACACGCGCTTGATGACGCGCTCGCACTCGACATCGGCAATGGTGACCGGCGAGGCGTCGGCCTTGCGTTCGACCTCGAAGTCACCGTGATAATAACGATTGATCACAGCCTCGGCGGCGCGCGCCGCCTCGATCGCGGTCTCCAGATAACGGCTCAGATCCTCGGCCACGGTCTCTCCTTGGTTGCATGTAAGGGGCTTATGCTAGGGCCTGTTACCGTTTCGTGCGACCGGCCGACGCGCGCCAGCTGCCGTGCCCTAGCGCAGGACGCCCGCCAGCGTGAACGCGGCGAATACGGCGAGCAGAATCAGTACTGCCCGCGAGATCAACGACAGCGCATCGATCAGGGCCTGGTTGAAGCGTTCGGCCGGCATGCCCGCGGCGTCGGTGCCGGTTTCGCCCAGCGCGGCGCGCCCCACCGCGGCCAGCAGCCGCCAGCTGGCCACGCCACTGACATGCGTCGTCGCGCGCGCCGTCCGCCAGGCGGCGAACCCATGTCGGGTCTGGCCGGCGACGGCATAGATCACGGCGACGATGCGCGCGGGGATCCAGGCGGCGATGCCGTGCACGTATTCAGCGACGCGGGCCGTCGCCCGGGTTGCCGGATCGCGCGCAGCCAGGGCCGGCAGCTCGCGCACCAGCCGATAGAACAGCGCCCCGGTCGGCCCGGCAACGAAGAACCACAGCAGCACGCCAAGCACGCGTTCGTGCCCCTGCACCAGGACCGCGCCGAGAATGGTCGGCGCCGTGACATCGGCGGAGCGGCGCCCGGTCGCCCGTCGGCACAGCGCGATCGCACGTGCCTCGGCTTCGTCGTGCGCGGCCTGAGTGCGGGCGTGGGCCAGCGCATAAACGTCTTCCCACAGATCACGCGGGCCCAGGCTGACCAGCAGGCCGGCCAGGCCGAAAAGAAGCTGGGCACCCAGCCAGAGATGGGTATCGACCGCCCATTGCGCTGCGCCGACGACGATCAGCGGCGGCAGAATGACCGCCACGCCAGCCGGCCGCGCCAGCCAGAGCCGGCCGATGCGGGTGCGCTCGATCAACCGCACGTAGGCGGCGAACGCATTGACCTGCCGCCAGCGCGTGAGCTGGCCCAACGTGCGCTCGATGAGCAGCGCGGCCACGATCACGATCAGATGCATGCGCGATCCAGCAAGCCGTTGAAGGCGGCCCAGTCGAATGCCGGCCCGGGATCGGTCTTGCGACCCGGGGCGATATCACTGTGGCCGACGATACGCGAACGATTCATGCCCGGATAATGAAGCAAAAGCGCGGCGCTGACAGCCGCCAGCCCGCGATACTGGGCCGGCGCGTAGGGACAGGCGTCGGTCCCCTCCAGCTCGATGCCGACGCCGAAATCGTTCACGCGCTCGCGGCCATCGAATCGCGACAAGCCCGCATGCCAGGCCCGATCGTCGAAACCGACGTACTGAGTCAGCCGGCCGGTGCGCTCGATCAGCAGGTGCGCGGACACCTGCAGATGCGCAATCCCGGCGTAGAACGGGTGTGCGGCCGGATTCAACGTGCGGCTGAACAGTGCATCGACCTGGCCATGGCCGAAGCGCCCGGGCGGCAGGGTGATCCCGTGGACCACCAGCGTATCCACAGCGATGCCCGCCGGGCGCGTGTCGTGGTTGGGCGAGAGCACACGGCGTACGCCGCGCAGCCAGCCGTGCTGGTCGATCCGCAGTCGGGTGCCGGTTGGGTCCATCAGAAATAAGCCTGAATGCCGAAATCCACGCGCAGACCATCACTTATCCGGGTGTTTTCATAGCCAACGGTGGAACGAAAAGCGAAATTATCCACGATCGGCACCTGCGCGCCGAGCGTCGCCCAGCCATAGTGTCCGTTCGCGCCGGCGGCGTATTGCAGCCAGCCGGCCTCGGCCTTGAGCTGGACACCCGGCACGGGATAAGCCAACAGCCCGGCGCTGCCGCCGGCGCCCAGCGCCCACGCCGGCTGCAATCCCGGATTGGCGTCGAAGGACATCAGGCCGAAGGTATAACCGATCAGATCGCGCCCGCCCCAGGCCAGCCCCGGCCCGCCCTGCAGGTAGTAACCGAGATCATTGCGCGCATCGGTGAACACATGAGCCGACGGCCGGCGCCGCAGGCCGGTGTCGACCGTGAACGAGACCGGTTTGAACCAGGCATTGCGCGGTGACAACGAAGTGATCGACAACAAACGCATGTCGCCGAGCCGGACGCGACCGTCGCTCGGGTCCAGGCGCAGGCCGATGTCGGCGAAATCGATCGCCGCCCCGCGCGTGTAACCGCCCGGATTGTCGAGCAGGTCGTGATAGGCGGGCCGGATACGAAAGCCGAGCGAAAAACGGCCGTCGGCATAGACGCCCGAGGCATTCACGCGCAGCGAGCGATGCCCGTCCTCGGGCGAGACCTTCGGCGCCGGCACGCGTCCGAATGGCGAACGACGCGGAATCGAGGCGCGCACGGCGAGAATGTGATTGGCATAGTCGCGCCCGGACCGGCCGGGCACCGCCGCCTTCACTTCCTTGCTCGACAACTGGTAGTTCAACGCGTCGTAGGCCACTTCCAGCACCGCCGCCCGACGTTCCGGCTTCAGCGCCCGCACGGCCGGCGCATCCGGCGCGAGTTCGCGCCGCGAGATCCGGCGCGCCAACGCCTGCGCCGTCGGCGAGAGTTGCTCGGTCTCCCAGCGCAGCGTCGTTTCCATCGACGGCCGATAGGTCGCCGACCCCATCAGACCGGGGACATCCGCCAGCGACCGGATCGTATCGGATGGAATCGCATACCAGCTGTACTGGCGCGTCAGATGCAGATGCGGCCGGGCAACATCGAGCAGGCTCAACAGCTGGTAGGCGCAATTCTTGTTGAGGAAGTAATAGACGAAATGGACGCTGTCCATCTCCCAGACATGGTCGACCAGACGCGACAGCTGCGCCCGGGTCAGGTTCAGCGGATACGACCAGACATCGCGATTCTCGATCCAGGCGTATTGCTTGACCTTCTTGTAATACGGAAACAGGCCGAACACACCCGGATAGCCACCGGTCAGCCCCTTCCAGACGAACCCGAGGCCGCGCTTGCCCTGCGGCGCGGCCGCCGCGAAATTCACCGCGTACGACAACAACTCGGTCCCCGGGCCCTTGCGGGACGAATCGATGCGCAACAGCGTATGGCCGAACATCGACGACGGACTGTTCGGAAACGCGGTGGGAAAAACCAGGCTCGCCGAAGACAGTGCGATCAAGGCGCGCCAGCGACGATAACCGGGGCAGTCATGGACCGGCAGATGCGAGGTATCGATATCCAGCGCCTTGACCAGAAACTTGCGGCGCGCGACGAACAGGCAGTACACCGGCAACTGACGCGGGCCGATCGGCCGCTTCGAGAACAGCCCGGCCAGCGTGGCGTCGAGCTCCGCCGCCGGGTCGGTGCGGCCGTCGGCGGCCAGAAAGAACCAACCGGAGGCCACTTCGCTGTGGACGCCGCCGTGCAGCCAGTTCGGCTCATAATGCAACAGCGCATGCCATTCGTCGGTCGCCGCCAGGTGCGCGCTCGCAGCGCGCGCCTGGAGCCGTTGCAGTTCGCCGCCCGGCACCTTCGCGGCGGCGGTGCCGGCAACCAGTGACAGCACGGCCACCAGCGTCGCTGCCACGCCCTGCCGACGCCGCCGGCCGAACCGCACCGCCGTCGTCGCTTGCGACCGGCCGGCCGCCGCTCGGTCGAGCGCCGGAGCCGGCGGACCACAGCGCACCATGCGTCCGCCTGGCGCGTTCGCGGGGCGATATGCGGCGAATCGCGCCTTGCCGGACACGATTTGCGGACGCCAACGCGGCGCTCGCACGAAACGGCAACAGGCCCTAGTCGTTGCCCGGGGTCTGGGCGTCGAAATCGCCCAGCGGCCGGGTAAAGGTATACTTGGCTGGCTCAGCGACCAGACGTTCGCGTGCCTTGTCGGTGTTATGCCCAAGCAGCGAAAACGGCAGGGACACGATGAACAACCCGGTGCCTGCCACCGTGGCCACCAGACTCAACGGGCGTACCACCGCAGCGTCGAAGGTCATGGCGGCAGCCGAGGGGGTTGCGGCATCATCGTTGCTCGCCGCCAGCGCCGGGGCCGCGACCACCAGCGACAGGGCGACGACGCTTGCGACAAACGCGCGCCGGATCAGGAGAATAGACATGTGGCGACCCCCGGAGTGCTGCACCACCGAAAGATTAGGCGCTGGTGCCATTTCATACAAGCCCGTCAATCCAATCGAGCCTTGGGATCCATCATGACCGCGCGCGAAGTCTATCTGGCCGCCGATCCGGTCAACGCCGAGATCGTCAAGGATATGCTCGTCGACCGGGGGATTCCCGCCCACGTTCGTCGCCAGCATCTCTGGGGCGGCATGGGCGAGTTGCCGGCCAACCTCTATCCCCAAGTCTGGATCGACGACCCGGCCGACTTCGAGCGTGCACATGAGCTCTTGACCGCGTTCGAGCAGGGCCCGGTGGAGGGCGGCCGGGCGTGGCACTGCCCCGGCTGCGGCGAAACCGTCGAGGGCCAGTTCAACGCCTGCTGGCACTGTCAGCATCCCCGCCCACACGCATGCACCTGATCCTGCATCGGCCCGAGATCCCGCCCAACACCGGCAACGTGATCCGGCTTGCCGTCAATATCGGGGCCGAGCTGCATCTCATCCATCCGCTGGGGTTCTCGATCGACGACAAGCACCTGCGCCGCGCCGGGCTGGATTATCGTGAGCGCGCCGTGATTCGCGAATGGCCGGACTACGACAGCTGGCGCGCCGCGCATCCCGACAACCGCGTGTTCGCCGCCACCAAGCGCGGCGACGTGCGCTACGACCGCCTGCGCTATCGCGCCGACGACGCCTTGTTGTTCGGCTGCGAAACCAAGGGTCTGCCCGCCGAGCGAGTGAACGCCGCGGATGCCGCGATCTATCTGCCCATGCAGCCCGGCAATCGCAGTCTGAACCTGTCGAACAGCGTGGCGGTGATCGCCTTCGAGGCCTGGCGCCAGCTCGGCTTCGCCTGAACGCTCGCGCGTCAGGCCTTCGCGCCCGGGTCCAGCACTTCCCAGCCGGCGTTGTCCGCCTCGGCCGAGAGCTTGCGGTCGGGCGCGACCGCCACTGCCCGCCCCACCATGCGGAACAGATAGGCATCGTTGATCGAATCGCCGAAGGCGACGGCGTCGGCCAGCGGCAACCCGGCCCGGCTCGCCAGGGTCTCCGCCGCGTCGATCTTGGTCGGCCCGTAGGGATGGCGCCGCGGCGGCGCCGGGGTGAAACGGCCGTTCTCGGTACAGCAGGCCGCCCCGATGCAAAGTTCGATATCGAGCGCTTCGCCGAGTGCGTCGGCCAGAAACTGGGGCGTACCGGACAGCAGCACCACGGTGTCGCCGGCCGCCTGATGCGCCTTGAGACGCTCGACCGCCGGCGCATGCAGCACCGGCACGAGCACGTCGGCCACGAACCGACGTGCGAGTTCGACGATATGCCTGTATTCATGGCCCGAGAGATAGGCCTTGTTCTTCTGCATCACATGCTTGCCGAAGCGCGGCAGGTAGCGCAGCGCGAACCCGGCGAAGGCCAGTAACTGGCGCGGCCCGAGTGCGCCCACCTGCCAGAGATAGCGCGCGAAGCGCATCTCCGAAGAGGCCCCCGGCACGAGCGTGCCATCGATGTCGAAGATGACCAGACGCATGTCAGCCTCTTTGTGCGGCAGGCCGCTCATTCACGCAGAACTCCACGATCACCGGCAGACCACGGGCGACGCAGATCGCCGCCGAGGCCCAGGCCAGCACCAGACCGGTCGCCGACAGCGCACCGCCCCAGGCCGCCCAGAATTCGGGCGCAATCGCCGGAAACGGCTGCCAGAGCAGTATCCAGGCAAAGGTCACGGCCTTGAGCACGGCATAGAAGCCGCGCATGAAACGCCCGGCGACCAGGAAACGACCGATGGGCGACTGCATCATGTCGAACGCCGCCGTGCCGCTCGCCGCCCCCTTGCTGCGGATGGCGTCGACCAGGTTGCCGCGAATGATGAACAGCAGCGGCACCCAGACCCCGATGAAGCCCAGATGCGCAAGCACCACCCACAGCACCGTTTCCACGATGCGATCGATGGCGATATCAAAAGTGGCGCCGAACAGTGTTTCCTCGTTGAAACGCCGCGCGACCCAGCCATCCACGCCGTCGAGCGCGATGATCAGAATCGTGAGCGGCGCATTGACCAGCTGCAAGGCGGGAACGCCCGAGTAGACGATGCCCAACAGCAGGAACAGCAACAGAAAACGCCCGAAAGTGACCCAGTTCGCCATATGCCCGTTTATGTCTCGCCGGGACTGGTCGATATATCGCACCATGCCGTTGGGGCGAGGGCGCATCGACCGCCCCCGGGGCGGTGCTTGGTTTTCGATTCCTCGGCCGTGCCCGCGCTGAACGCCGGCCGCACGATTTCACGATCCTGTCATACGCATTCTACATGAGCGGCGCGCGCCAAGGGTTAGCACGGCTGCGCCCGCATCGCGACCGGTCCCGCTCCCGGAGCCCGGCCGGCCCGCCGATCAGCGGCACCAGCGCTGGCGCTGGACCTCGACCGCGATATGGCAAAGGCAATGCGCCCCTATTCGGCCTCGGCTCGAGACGGGCGATCGGTCAGCCGGCGCGCCGCGGCCTGCGGCGAATCGCCTTCGTGGAGTACGCGATACGCCTGCGCCGCGATCGGCATGTCGATGCCGTGCGCCTGGGCCATGCGGTGCACCTCGCGTGCCGCCCGCACGCCTTCGACCACCTGGCCGATCCGCGCCTCGGCCGTGGACACGTCATCGCCGGCCGCCAGCGCCAGGCCCATGCGACGATTGCGCGACTGGTCATCGCTGCAGGTCAGCAGCAGATCGCCCAGACCGGCCATGCCGGTCAGCGTATCGCGACGGCCGCCGAGTTCCACGCCCAGGCGCATCATCTCCGACAGCCCGCGCGTGATCAGCAGTGCGCGGGCGTTGGCGCCGTAGCCCAGGCCGTCCGACATGCCGACCGCGATCGCCAACACGTTCTTCACCGCCCCGCCCACGCCGACGCCGATCACGTCGCTCGAGGTGTAGACCCGGAACACGCCGTCGTGGAACGCCCGCGCCATGTCGGCGGCCAATGCCGGGTCGGCCGAGGCGATGGTGACAGCGGTCGGCAGGCCCCGCCCCACCTCACCGGCGAAGCTCGGCCCCGACAGCACGCCGGTGGCGCGGGCAGAGCCCAGCACGGCCGTGGCGACCTCGTGCGGCAACAGGGCCGTATCGGGCTCCAGCCCCTTGGTCGCCCAGAGCACGCGCTGGTGCGGGGCCAGCCATGGGGCCAGCGCTTCCAGGCCGGCCCGCAGCGCGTGGCTGGGCAGCACGACCACGACATCGTCCGCGCCGTCCATCGCCGCGGCCAGATCGGCCACGGGCTCCAGCGTGGGCGGAAAGGTCACATCGGGCAGGTAACGCGCATTGACGCGCGTCCCGGCCATGGTCTCGATCGCGGCGGCGTCGCGGCCCCACAGGCGCACGGCATGGCCGCGCCGTGCCAACTGGACCGCAAGCGCCGTGCCCCAGGAACCGGCGCCGACGACGGCGAAACAGCGCGGCAGAGCCACCGACACGATCAAGCCTGCAGAAACGCCTAGTGCGTCGCCTGGCTGGCGTCGCCGGGCGTGCCGTCCTCGCCCGCAAGATGCTGGGCATACAGCAGGTCGAAGTTCACCGGCTGCAGCAGGAAGTGCGGAAAGCCCGCGCGCTGCACCATGTCGCCCACCGACTCGCGAATATAGGGGAACAGGATCGACGGGCAGTAGGCGCCAAGCACATGATCGCGCTCATCGTCGGCCGAAAAGCCCTCGAGCTGGAACACGCCGGCCTGCTGCACCTCGACGATATAGGCCGTGCGCTCGCCCTGCTTGGCGGTGACCGTCACGGTCAGAACCACCTGATGGGTCTCCTCGGACAGCGACTGGATCTGCGTGTTCAGATCGACGTTGACCTCGGGGTTGTACTCCTCTGTGAACACGCGCGGGCCATCCGGCACTTCGATCGAGGCATCGCGGATGTATATCTTCTGCAGACCGACCTGGCGCTGGGCCTCGGTCTGTTCGGTTTGGCTGTCGTTATCTTCGGCCATGATCCCTCCTGTGGGGCGCGAAAGCGCGCCGCTTATTTACTGGTGACCGGCAGACCGTCGGCCCGCCAGCCGTTGATGCCACCCTTGAGCGCATAAACCCGGGTATAGCCCTTGGCCCGCAATTTGGCCGCAGCCGCCGGCGCGGCATTGCCGGCGCCGCAATAGACGATGACCGGCTTGTTCGGGTCGCGCGAGATTTCCTTGGCGCGCTCGGCGATGCCGGCGGCGGGCACATGCTTGGCGTTGAGAATATGATGCTTCTTGTATTCCGACGACGAGCGCGTATCGACCACGACCGCGTCGTCACTGTTCATCAGCCGTACCGCCTCTCCTGACGAAATCGGCCCGCTGCCGGACAATGCCCGCCAGACCTCGTTCGCGATGAAGGCGATGACGATGACGCCCAGCGCGGCCCAGAGAAACGGATGATGGACGACGAATTCCAGCAACTGATTCATAAACGATGTGCCGAGTCTCAATAGATGCGTGCCCGAGGCGCGCGGACGGCGGGCCCGCGCGGGGTGAAGATCGCCCGGAACCCGGGCGTCGGCCGGGGATTATTGCATAGTCCGCCGCCCCCTGACCCGCACGCGGCCGCTTGTCTTACAATCGCCCGATGCGGTTGACCCACGTGCTCGGCGCCCTATTGCTTGCGCTGTCCATTCTTGCCCCGGCGACCGGCCTGGCCGACGGCGACTCGCGCGCCGCCCATGCCCGCGCCGAACTCTCGGCCTTGCGCGATCGCATCGCCAAGGTGCGCAAGCAGATCGCCTCCGCCTCGAATCAGCGCAGCGACCTGTCGGACGCGCTGGCCAAGGCGCAATCGCGCATCAGCGCGACGCGCAAGCGGCTGGACACGCTCGACCACGCCATCGCCGAGCACAAGAAACGCATCGCCCGCCTGAAAAAGCAGCGCAACGCCGAACGCGACAATCTATCCGGCGAACTCGAGACGCTGCGCGCCCAGGTGCGCTCGGCCTACGAGACCGGCCGCGTGAGCCGGATGCGCCTGCTGCTCTCGGGGGCGGCGCCCGATCGCATCGGCCGCATGCTGAATTACTACCAGTATTTTTCCGATGCGCAGAGCCGACAGGTCGCGCACCTCAAGACCGTACTCACCCGCCTGGCCTCCAAGCAGCAATCGCTGGAAAACGAACGCTCACAACTCGCCGACCAGCGCGCCGAGCGCGCCCGGACGCTGGATGCGTTGGAAGCCACCGAAAAGAAACAGAAGGCCACGCTGGCCGCGCTCGACCGACAGCTGTCATCGCACCAATCGAGCCTGTCGGACATGCGCGACCAGGAACACCAACTCAAGAAACTGCTCGATTCGGTGCAGAGCCAGCTGTCGAACCTGCCGCCGGTGCCCTCGGGCGTGCCGTTCTACAAACTCAAGGGCCGCATGCATCCGCCGGTGGCGGCCAAATCCGTGCTCGCGCGCTACGGCCAGATCAAGAACGGTGGCCCGCTGCGCTGGCAGGGCGATTGGTTCGCCGCCGCGCAGGGGACGCCGGTACACGCGGTCGCCGGGGGCCGGGTCGTCTACGTCGGTTACATGAAAGGCTATGGCCTGATCGTGATCATCGATCACGGCCACGGCTATTATTCGTTGTACGGGCATGCCGCGGCGAGTTATGTCGACGTCGGCGACGCGGTATCCACCGGCCAGCCGATCGCCACCGCCGGGCATAGCGGCGGCCATGACAAGAACGGCATCTACTTCGAGATCCGCCACGGCCAGGACCCGGTGAATCCGAGCCGCTGGCTGGCGGGCTGATTGGCGCGAGACAGCCGTATGCTATCGTCGATAGTCGTTGCGGCAGGCCGAGCCCCGCACCGGACCGAACCGACCGACCCGAGCCTATCGAGCGCCTGACCGAACGCCTTCGGGCGCCGGAACCGACTGACAAGACACTGGAAAAAAGACATGGACCCCAAACTGCGCGGCGCATCCCTGATCGTGCTCGGCGTGATCGTCGGCACGGTCATCACGATCGGAGAGAACAGTTTCGCCGACAGCGCGCCCGGGGCGGCCGATGTCCAGAGCCTGCAAAAGGCCAGTGATGTCAGCCAGGCCAATCAGAAGCTGCCATTGTCGGAACTGCGCAAGTTCGTGGCGATCATGCACCAGGTCAAGCAGGACTACGTCGAGAAAGTGTCGGACAAGACACTCCTGGACAACGCCCTGCACGGCATGGTCGACCGGCTGGACCCGCACTCGGCCTATCTCGATCCGGACCAGTACAAGCAGCTCACGGTATCCACCTCCGGCCAGTTCGGCGGGATCGGCGTGAAGGTGCAGATGGAGAACGGTTACCTGCAGGTGATCTCGCCGATCGACGACACCCCGGCGTCCCGGGCCGGCGTCCAGCCGGGCGACATGATCATTCGCATCGACGACAAGCCGGTCAAGGGCATGTCCATGAGCGATTCCGTGCACGCGATGCGCGGCAAGCCGGGCAGCAATATCTCACTGACCATTCTGCGTGATGGCCACGACAAACCGATCCACCTGCATCTGCAACGCGCCGATATCCAGGTCGCGAGCGTGAAGTCGCACATGCTGGCCCCGGGCTATGGCTACATCCGCATCAGCCAGTTCACCGACGGCACCGCCAAGGGCATGAACAAGGCGCTGGCCCAGCTCAAGAAAAAGGCCAACGGCCCGCTCAAGGGCGTCGTGCTCGACCTGCGCAACAATCCCGGCGGCGTACTCGGCGCCGCGGTGGACGTCTCCAACGATTTCGTCGGCAGCGGCACGATCGTCTCGATCCAGGGGCGCGCCGCCGATACCGAGCACAAGTTCAAGGCCACGCCGGGCGACAAGCTCAACGGCGCGCCGATGGTGGTGCTGGTGAATCAGGGCACGGCCTCGGCCGCCGAAATCGTCTCCGGCGCCCTGCAGGACGACCACCGTGCGGTGATCATGGGCACCCAGACCTTCGGCAAGGGCTCGGTGCAGACCGTCCTGCCGCTCAACGACGGCTCGGCGCTCAAGCTCACCACCGCGCGCTACTACACCCCGTCCGGCCGCTCGATCCAGGCCGAGGGCATCACGCCCGACATCAAGCTGGCGCCGGTCAAGATCACGCCGGCCCAGGCCAGCGGCGGCTTCGGCTATACCGAGGCCGACCTGCCCGGCGCGCTCAAGAATACCGGCGCGGAAGCCGGCGCCGGCCCGGCGGCCAACAACGCCAACAACGACGCCGGCCACAGCAGCGATACCGGCAAGGACAAGGGCAACCACTCGAAACCCGAGTCGCAGACCCGGCCGCAGAGCGACACGGGCGCCAAATCGTCCGATACCGGCGCGGACGCGTCCGGCACGCCCGCTGCCGATTCCGGAAACCATGGCAGCGCCGACCAGCCCCACTCCGGCAAGCCACTGGTGGAAAAGGACTACGGTGTCTATGAAGCCCTGAACCTGCTCAAGGGGCTCAACACGCTCAATCAGAACCAGACGCGGGGGGCGAAGCCGAGCCGGCCGATGGCTGGACAGGCCCACAACAGTGCCCGGCACGACGGCAAGGCGGCCGCGGCCGGCTCTTAGAACCGATGCCAACAGGGTGGCGTGAACGGCAGCGCGCGGCCGCGTTGCCTTATCTCGACGGGCGCGGCGTACCGTGCCAGGCCTTGGCCCAGCTGATCATGCCGGCCAACCCGGTGATGATGGCCATCCACACCGGCAACGGCGGATAAGCCAGCTCGGCGGCCGAGACCACGACCAGACCGGTGCCCACCAGCGTCCAGCGCATGGCCCGCCGCGCGGTGCGCAGTTCGTAGGTGATCTCGGTCAGCGCGGCTTCCAGCTGGTGCGCGCCGGGCGCCTCGCCGGCGCGGGTGCGTCGCACCACCGTATTCACCAGATCGGGCAGACCGTCCACGATCTGCGGCAACTGCTGACGAATGCGTTCAGCCGCGATGCGCGGATCGGCGCGGCGACGCATCCACTCTTCCAGAATCGGCTTGGCCGTCGCCCACAGGTCGAGCTGCGGATACAGGTCGCGCCCGAGGCCTTCGACGTTGAGTACGGTCTTCTGCAGCAGTACGAGTTGCGGCTGAACCTGATAGCGATAACGCCGGGCGATCTTGAACAGGCGCACCAGGAACAACCCGAACGAGATCTCGGCCAGCGGCTTGTTCATGATCGGCTCGGAGACCGTGCGGATCGCGCCCTCGAAATCCTCGATGCGGGTATCCGCCGGCATCCAGCCGGATTCCACGTGCAACTCGGCGATGCGCCGGTAATCCTGATTGAAGAAGGCCAGGAAATTCTCGGCCAGATAACGCTGGTCGTCGGCCGTCAGCGTGCCGACGATGCCGAAATCCAGCCCCACGTAACGCGGACGCCCGGGATTGTCGGTCTGCACGAAGATGTTGCCGGGGTGCATGTCGGCATGAAAGAAATTATCGCGAAAGACCTGCTTGAAGAATATCTCCACGCCGCGCTCGGCCAGCACCTTGAAGTCCACGCCGGCGGCGACGAGCGTATCGACATCGTCGATCGGCACGCCTTCCATGCGCTCCATCACCAGCACCGACTCGGTGCTGTAGTCGAAATAGATGGTCGGATGCACGATCAGGTCCGAGCCGTGCCAGTTGCGCCCGAGCTGGCTGGCATTGGCACCTTCGCGCATCAGGTCCAGTTCGTCGTGGATGATGCGATCGTATTCGGCCACGATCTCCACCGGGCGCAGGCGCTCGGCTTCCGGATGGAAGCGCGCGGCCATCTTCGCCAGCGTGTAGAGCACCGCGATGTCGCGCGCCACACGCGCGTGCACGTCCGGGCGCAACACCTTGACCACCACGGCCGCGCCGCGCGTCTCGCCCGCGGCCGGGTGCAGGCGTGCGGCGTGCACCTGGGCGATCGAGGCCGCAGCCATGGGTTGCTCGTCGAACTCGGCGAAGAAGCGTTCCAGCTCGTGGCCATAGGCCGCCTCGATCAACGCGCGCGCCTCGGCGCCCTCGAACGGCGGCACATCGTCCTGCAGCTTGGACAGTTCCTCGGCCATGCCGTCGGGCAGCAGGTCGCGGCGCGTCGACAGGGTCTGGCCGAACTTGATGAACACCGGCCCGAGCGCTTCCAGCGCCAGGCGCAGGCGTACCGCCACCGGCTGGTCGAAGTGCTTCGGCCGGCCCACCAGCCAGGTCGGCGCATTGTCGCCGAACAGCTCGCCCAGGCCATAGCGGCGCATCGTGCGCAGGATTTCCAGCACACGCCGGGATTGTCCGAGCATCAGCGTCGCCGCTCCAGTCTCTTGATTCGAGCGGCGGTGCGCTCCACCTGGTCGCGGAACCCCGCGACTTCGCCGGCCAGTTTTTCGTGTTCCCAGGCGCCGACGACGTCCCGGGTTTCCTCGCGCAGATACTCGGCCGCCTGCGCCGGCAGCTCGCGCCGCAGACGCGAGAACAGCCCGGCCGCGCCCTTGGCGCCCTGCTCGAGAAAATGCCCGACCACGGGCCCGAAGCGCTGATCCAGCAGATCGCCGAGATCGAAATCCACGCCGGAGAACAGATCCGCGAACTGCTGGGCGATGCCGATATCGCCCTCGATGCGCAGACCACCGCCGGTGAGCCCCTCGCGGCCGCCGGAAAAGAACACCCGGGCAAACACGGTGGAGCGCCCGGTCAGGCGCACGTCCGGCTCGCCTTCGGGCGAACCCGCGACCTGCAGGCCGTGCCGCTCGCCGATGAAGGTCACCGCCAGGTCCAGATCGGCGAAACATACGGTCAGCGAACGCCCGGACAGCGCCGCCGCGCGTTCGAGCGCGGTCGCGTCGGCACCGATATAGCGATTGAGCGCCATTTCGGCGGCGGCCCGCGCCGGCCCCGGCAGGCCGCGAAAATCCCCCGCCGGACTCATGGCGCGTAACCGCGATGCACGGCGACGATGCCGCCGGTGAGGTTGTGATAACCACAGCGCACGAAACCGGCTTCGCCCATCATCGACTTCAGCGTGTCCTGATCGGGATGCATGCGGATCGATTCGGCCAGATAGCGATAAGCCGCCTCGTCGCGCGCCACGTTCTTGCCCAGCCAGGGCAGCACCGAAAACGAATAGACATCGTAGAGCCGTCCCAGACCCGGCACCGCCGGCTTGGAGAATTCGAGCACGATGGTGCGCCCGCCCGGTTTGGTCACGCGCGCCATCTCGTTGAGCGCGCCCTGCTTGTCGGTGACATTGCGCAGGCCGAAGCCGATGGTCACGCAGTCGAAGGCGTCGTCGGCGAACGGCAGTTTCTCGGCATTGGCCAGGCAATAATCGACGTTCGAGACCAGCCCGCGCTCGATCATCCGGTCGCGGCCGTTGGAGAGCATGGCGTGGTTGATATCGGACATCAGCACCCGGCCGGAGGCGCCGACCTTGCGGGCAAAACCGGCCGCGAGATCGCCGGTGCCGCTGGCCAGATCGAGCACGCGCTCGCCCGGGCGCACCGCCGCCAGACTGATCGTGAACCGCTTCCATGCCCGATGGACGCCCATCGACATGAGATCGTTCATGATGTCGTAGTTGTCGGCCACCGAATCGAACACCGCACCCACGCGCTGGGCCTTGGCGCCGCGCGGCACGCGTTCGTAGCCGAAATCGATGGTGTCGGAATCGTCCGACGGCGGCTGTCGGGAATCGACCATGGCCGGGTGCGGGCAGTTGGGCGTGGCGGCAAGCTTACCGCACTGGCGGGCGTGGCGGCCAAGCATGCCCGCCGGTGGTACCGGCTTCGTTGTTCGGCGCCGGCATGCGATAGCGCGCGCGATTGGCCGGTGCCCGCGCGTCGCCCGGTGACGCATCCGGTTCGCAGAGAGGCGCCCGGGGCGCGTCGACACCAGCGAACGACCACCTCGTGCGACCGTTCGGCGTGAGGCAGCGGGCCGCACGCCCCGGCCGGCCCCGAGGCACAGGCTCGAGTGACGGCTTGCGTTCGTGCTCGCCAACTCGCGCCTCGGCTAGTACATTGCGTCCAGAGTCGCGCCCGGGCCGCCGCAATCCCCGGGCCGAGCCGTTATTGTCATCATCGGAGCCCTGCATGACCCTCGCCGTTTTCAAGCGCCTGGCCGCCGTGGCCGGTGCCGGACTGCTTGCCACCACCCTTGCCGCCAGCGCCCAGCCGACCCAGAAACCGGCGACAAGTGACCTGCCACCGGTGCTCGCCAAGGCGGTCAAAAACGGCTCGCTGACGGTCGATCGGCAGTTCAAGACCGATGTCCCGGGCGTGACCGGCTATGTGCTGGAGAACGACGGCCAGCATCAGATCGTCTATGGCGATCATGGTTATCTGTTCATGGGCCAGATGGTCTCGCCCGAGGGCAAGAACATGTCGGCGCAGTACACCGACAAGTACGTGCCCAAGCCGGATGTGGGCAAGGTGGTCGATCAGCTCAAGAAAACCGGGCATCTGGTTCAGCAGGGCCCGAATGATGCGCCGGTGATCTATGTCTTCGCCGACCCCAACTGCATCTATTGTCATCGCTTCTACCAGCAGGCCGAGCCGCTGGTCAAAGCCGGCAAGTTGCAGCTGCAGTGGGCCCTGGTCGGTTTCCTCAAGTCATCGAGCATGGGCCGCGCGGCCGCGATCCTGTCGGCCAAGGACCCGGCCAGGGCGCTGGTGGAAAACGAGAACGGGTTCGATGAGGATTCCGAAGAAGGCGGCATCAAACCGGTCGCTTCACCCTCGGCCAAACTCAAGCACGTGATCAACCGCCACTACAAGCAGATGTCGTCGGCCGGCGGCAACGGCACACCGACGCTGCTGTACAAGAAAGACGGCCACTGGGCGGCCAAGATCGGCGCGCCGGGCAAGGCCTGGCTCAAGAACTACATCCACCACCAGAGCTGATCGCCTTAGCGCGGCCCGCTGTTTTCGCGGACGACCGGCCTGAATTGCCGGTTGCCACTCGACTCTCAGGATTGCCACCGTGCCAGGACCGACCTTGCGCGCTCGTCCAGTGTCCTGTAACGCAAGTTCACGTCATGGGTTTCGCGTGATTTTTCGTGCCAGGCAAGGCGCGGTGATGAGCCGTATCGGGGAATACGGCGAATCGCCGCAACGCCGCATGGCGCGAAAAAGAGTCGAAACAGGGCGATGAATTTGCGTTACAGGACACTCGGGCCGGCGCTTGCCCTCGCCGCGATCATGGGCGCGATCTCGGTGACCGCGTTTGCCCCGTTCGGGGCATTCTGGGCGCTGCCCCTCCTGTTGGCGGCGCTGTTTCGCCTCGCCGACGGACTGAATATGCGGCGCGCCGCCGGCGTGGGGCTTGCATTCGGCATCGGCCAGTTCGGCGCCGGCACGTACTGGATCCTGATCGCACTGTCGGGGGTGGGCGGCGCGCCCCTGCCGCTGGCCCTGGCCCTGCTGGTGGGGTTGATCGTTGTGCTGGCCGGCTTCATTGCCCTCACGCTCGGCGTTGGTGCGCGCGTCGCCCCGACCCCGGGCGCGCTGCGATACCTGGTCTGGCTGCCGCTGCTTTGGACGCTGGTGGAATGGCTGCGCAGTTGGGTCTTCTCCGGCTTTCCCTGGCTGTCGATCGGTTATTCGCAGATCGCCTCGCCGCTGGTCGGCATCGTGCCGATATTCGGCGTGTTCGGCGCCAGCTGGGCAGTCGCCCTTTCGGCCGGGCTGCTGGCCTGGCTGAGCGCGCGCCCCAAGCGGGCGCCAACGGCGATCGCGGCGCTGATCGTGCTCTGGGCGGGTGCGTTCGGGCTCGGCCGTATCGACTGGACGCACCCCAGCGGCAAGCCGCTCACCGTCACCCTGGTACAGGGCAACATCGCCCAGCAGGCCAAGTGGTCGCCGCAGTCGGTCGACGATGCAATCCATCGTTATTCCCGACTCACCCACGGCCACTGGCAGTCGGATCTGGTGATCTGGCCCGAAACCGCGATCCCGGACTACTATCGCGCGGTCAAACCGGCGCTCGACAATCTCGGCGCCCGCCTGGCCAAGCACCATACGACCCTGATCACCGGCCTGCTCAGCGCGAGCAAGAACGGACAACGCATCTATAACAGCGTGGTGGCGGTCGGCGCCGGCAAGGGCCTGTATTCCAAGCGCCATCTCGTGCCCTTCGGTGAATACTTCCCGGTACCGGAATTCGTGCGCCACTGGATGGCCGAGTGGGGTATGCCCTATTCGGACATCACGCCGGGCGCGACGCACCAGAAGCCGATCGTCGCCGGCCATGTCGCGCTCGGCATCTCGGTCTGCTACGAGGATATCTTCGGCGGCCTGATCGCCCGTGACGTGCCGCCGGCCAATGTGCTGGTCAACGTATCGGACGATGCCTGGTTCGGGCGGTCCATCGGGCCGAAACAGCATTTCGAGATGGCGCGCATGCGGGCGGTCGAAACCGGCCGCTATCTACTGCGCGCCGACAACAGCGCGGTCACCGGCATCGTCGCCCCGGACGGCCGGGTGGTCGCGCGTGCGCCGGACTTCACCGCGACCGCCGTCACCGGCCACTTCCGGCCCTATGCCGGCATGACACCATTCGCACGCTGGGGTAACTATGGTGTGGTGCTGTTGGCGCTTTGTGTCGCCGGCCTGGCCGGTATGGCGCGCGTTCTCGATCGTCGACGGCTACGCCGACGGTAGGTCAATCACGGACTGTAGCTAAAGCCCAAATCCTGCTACAACGAGTCGAGTTCTATCTGCCGACCGCTTCGGAGGTTGTTGTTCATGTCATCGGTTTCCCCCACCCCCGTGGATCGTCGCGCGGACCGCGGCATCGCCGCTCCGCTGCCCCACGATATCCGCAAGACCGCCATCGACCCCGACTACTGGTATCCGCTGGCGCGCTCGCGCGATGTGCCGCGTGCCGGCACCAAGGGCGTGAGCTTTGCCGGCGAGCCGATCGTGCTCGCGCGCACCGAAACCGGGCATATCTTCGCGCTCGAGGATCGTTGCGCCCATCGCCAGGTGCCGCTGTCGCTGGGCGAAGTTCGCGGCGAGCGCCTGCTCTGCGGCTATCACTGCTGGGCCTACAACACCGCCGGCGCCTGCATCAACGTGCCCTATCTCGACCAGGACAAATCACTGCCCAACGGGGTGAAAAGTTACCCCTGCGTGGAAGCCTACGGCCTGATCTTCGTCTATCCGGGTAACGTGAACGCCGCCGGCATCGATCGCTTTCCGTCTATCCCGACCTGGGGCGACCCCCACTACAAGACCCGCTACCTCGATCGGCGCATCGACTGCCACTACAGCTTCATGCACGAAAACCTGATGGACATGAATCATCAGTTCCTGCATCGCAGCCTGATGGGCAGCATCAACCCCACCGCGCTGGATATCCGCGAAGGCGACGGCTGGGTGGAAGTCGACTACACCTTTCATCGCGCCCGCGGCAAGCAGCCGATCGGCGAGAAATTCATGCTCGGCCGTCGCTCGAAGGCCCCCGATGCCAAATCGGACGCGCGCGAGGACAAGGACATCATGACCATCCGCACGGGCTATCCGTACCAGACGCTGCAGTTCTGGACCGCGGGCTCGAGCGAACCGGCGCTGGATCTGTGGAACGCCTACGTGCCCATCGACGCCGAGCAGCGCAAGAACCACACCTTCGGCCTGATGATGGTGAGAAAACCCGGTATCCCAGGCGCCATCCATGTCCTGTGGCCGTTCATCATCGCCTTCACCAACGGCATCTTCGGCCAGGACGAGGATATCGTCGAAGCCGAGCAGCGCGCTTTCGACGCCCAGGGCGAGGACCGCAACAACGAGATCTTTCCCATCATCCAGAAGCTGCGCCATCTGCTGGTCGAACAGGGACGGCCGCTGGGCGCCCGGACCTGATCATCGGCCGGCGCGGGGCGGCGGCGGCCAAGATGACCGGGCCGGCCGGGGCGCATTGGCTTCGGCGCGTTCGCGTCAGCCAGCGTGGCCGCCGGGTTATCGGTGGCCTGGCTCGGACCGGCCCCTGTTCACCGCATGGCGGCCGCGTTCACCGCGCGTCGCTGCGATGCCCGCCAGCGCGATCAGCGCCATGCCGAGCACGGCCAGCCGGTCGGGAATCTGCCCGAACAACACCAGGCTCCAGAATCCGGAGAACGCGAGGTAGCTGTAATCGCCCGCTGCCACCATCGGCGCCGGCGCCATCTGGTAGGCCCGCGCCATGGCGATACTCGCCGTAACCGCGATCACGGCCAGCCCGACAATGAGCGGCGCCAACCGGACGAACACCTCGATATCCATGGCCTGCCAGCCATGCGCCAGGAAGGCCACGCCGGAGCCCAGGTCACCCGCGGGCGCGAGCATCGGCGCGATCACGAGCCCAATCCCGCCGACCACGAGAAACAGCAATTGCATGCCCAGCGCCAGACAAACGGGCGACTCCTCGCGGCACCGCGATGCCGTGATCACGGCCGCGAATGCATACAGCGCCGCCGCCACCAGCGGCAGCAGCAGCATCGGCGAGAACGCCGCCCCGCCGGGACGCAGCAGAATCAATACACCGGCGAAGCCGAGTGTCACGCCCACGGTTTCCCGCCTCGACAATGACCGGCCGGGGCGCACGGCCACCATCAGCGCGATGATAATCGGCGAACTATAGAGCCCGGCGGAGACGACCGGCAGCGGCAACCGGGTCAGCGCCAGATAGACCAACAGCCACATCAAAACCAGCAACAGGCTGCGCAGCGCCACCCATGACACACGTTTGGGCCAGACCCCGCCCCGGCTTGCGCCCGATGCCATCACGATGGCGATCAGCGGCAACGCCACCAACGCGCGCAGAAAGACCAGTTGCCATACACTGATCTCGGCCGAGGCGATCTTTACCAGACCGTCGCCCAGCGCCAGAATAACCGCGGCCAGGACAATACAGCCGACACCGCCGGCCGCGGGCGACGAACGCATTCCAGTCCAAGACATGACATCACCTGCACGACACGGAGAGCCGATACTCGGTCAGTGCCGATGCGTCGTCACGCGATGAATACGCCGACTGCCATAATCTGCGGTAATGTGACGACATGAGCCGACTGCGCCACACCCTGCCGCCGCTGGCGACGCTGCTGCCCTTCGAAGCGGCCGCGCGGCTGGAAAGCTTCACCCGGGCCGCGCACGAACTGCACCTGACCCAGGCCGCGGTCAGTCGCCAGATTCGCGCGCTGGAAGACGACCTCGGGCTTGCCTTGTTCACGCGCGGGCATCGCTCGGTCGCGCTTACCGATGCCGGCGCCGAACTGGCCCGCGCCATCGGCCACGGCCTGGAAACGATCGCGACTACCGCCGAACGGCTGCGATCGCGACGCGAAAGCGACGACATCGTTCTGCTGGCGGAAATGTACGTCGCGATGTACTGGCTCATTCCGCGCCTGCCGGCCTTTCAGGCCACGCACCCGGATATCCGCCTGCGGGTGAACGCCTCCACCCAGCCGCTTACCCATGCCGAGGAATCCTTCGATCTCGCCCTGCAGTGCAGCACCCGGCCCGCGGGTGCGCTGACACCGCTGTTTTCCGTGCCCGACGAGGTCTTCCCGGTGTGCGCGCCGAGCGTGGCCGAGGCGGACTCGTTGACGGCGGCCGATCTGCGCGCGCATCGCATTCTGCATTGCCGGGACGACCCGCGGGACGGCTGGCTGAGCTGGGCGGACTGGCTGTCGGCGGTCGGGCTCCACGTCACTCTGCCCGAGGGCGTGATGTTCGACAGCTACCCGGTGGTCCTGCAGGCCGCCGTCATGGGCCAGGGCGTCGGGCTCGGCTGGGGCCGCGGGCTCGAACATCTGTTGGCGCGCGGACAACTCGTGCGCCCGATGCGGGCGTCGCTGACCCTGCCGCGCGGACTGTCGGTCTATGCCGCGGCCGGCCACGCCGACGAGGCCCGCACCGCGACCGTGGTCGACTGGCTGTCCGATGCGCTGACCGCGGCCACGGCCTGAGGCGGCGGTTCAGCGCTCGATCCGCGCTTGCGGCGTGCAACCGACGCCCGGGTCCGACAAAGTGATGACAGCGTCGTAGCATGGCCTCGCGGCCAACGATTGCCTATGCTCTGCCGCTATCGTATTGATCAAGGAACCACGACGCCGTGAACGCGCACCTCGAGCAACTCGAACCGACGCTGCTATGGCAGCATTTCCGTACCTTCTGCGACACCCCGCGCCCGTCCTGGCACGAGGACGCGATCCTGTCGAAGATCGAAGCCTGGGCGGATGATCGCGGCTTCGCGCATGAACGCGACGAAGCCAATAACCTGCGTATCGTCAAGCCCGCTACGCCGGGCCGCGAGAACGCGCCGGGTGTGGTGCTGCAAGGCCATGTCGACATGGTCGCCGAAACCGATGCCGGCGTGGACCACGATTTCCAGAGGGATCCGATCGAAACCTTCGTCGAGGACGGCTGGCTGAAGGCGCGCGGCACCACGCTCGGCGCCGACAATGGCATCGGCGCCGCCGCGGCTCTGGCCATCCTGGACGACGACACACTCGAACATGGCCCCATCGAGGTGTTGCTGACGGTGGCCGAGGAAGTCTCGCTGGTGGGCGCGGCCAACCTCGCGCCCCACTGGCTCGACGGTCGCCTGCTGCTCAACCTGGACACGGAG
This sequence comes from Salinisphaera sp. RV14, assembly GCF_052044135.1. Classification (NCBI taxonomy): domain Bacteria; kingdom Pseudomonadati; phylum Pseudomonadota; class Gammaproteobacteria; order Salinisphaerales; family Salinisphaeraceae; genus Salinisphaera; species Salinisphaera sp. RV14. The sequence continues at coordinate 26,466 of NZ_JBQDYF010000021.1, read as the reverse complement.
GAGGAAGGCGAGGTCTGTATCGGCTGTGCCGGCGGCGCCAACGTCACCACCGAAACCGAGCTGGCCGAGCACCCGCTGGAAGGTAACCTCACCGTGTTCAAGGTCGGCGTGCGCGGCCTGACCGGGGGGCACTCGGGCATGGACATCCACACCGGACGCGCCAGTGCGAACCGCCTGCTGGCGCGTGCGCTGCATCAACTGCTCCCGCTCGGCCTGCGCCTGGTCGACTACGACGGCGGGCGCATGGACAACGCCATCACCCGGGCGGCCTGGGCGACCGTGGCGCTGCCGGATGCCGCCTTCGATGAAGCCACGGCGGAACTGGTGGAGCTGGAAGCGGTATTCAAGAAGGAACTGGCCGGCGTGGATGGCCATGTCAGCGTCGACCAGGATCGCGCCGACGCCGACAAGGCCTTGTCGGCCAGCGACACCAAGCGCCTGGTGCGCCTGCTCTATGCCCTGCCCTATGGCGTGGAGCGCATGAGCCTGGCGGCCCCCGGCGTGGTCGAAACCTCCAACAATATCGGCGTAGTGCAGGTCGCCGATGGGGTGTTCACCGCCCAGCTCATGGTGCGCTCGCTGATGGATTCCGCGCGCGACTCGCTGGCCGACCGGATTGCGACGATGTTCGAGCTGGCCGGCTTTCCGGTGACGCGCGAACGCGGCTACCCCGGCTGGGCGCCGAACCCGAAGTCGTCACTGCTGGCGCGCTTCGTGGCCGTGCATGAGCGCGTGACCGGGCAAAAACCGCAGGTCAAGGTCATCCACGCCGGGCTGGAATGCGGGCTGATCGGAGCGCGTTACCCGAAGATGGACATGATCTCGTTCGGGCCGACCATTCGCGGCGCACACTCGCCCGCGGAGCGGGTGGATATCGCCGCGGTCGCCAATTTCCACGAGATCCTGCGCGCAACCCTCACCGAACTGGCCCGGGACTGAAACAAGGGTTCGGCGCGCCCGGTTCTCACACCGGGGCGCCCCGGGCCATCGTGCGCAACGCCAGGGCATGCCGTTCGACCGCGGACAGGCACCGCCGGGCCCGGGCGAGCAGATCCGTTTCCTCGTGCTGCATCGATTCCGCGCCGTCGCGCAGGGCGGCCGTGAGTTGATGGCGCAGATCCAACCGGGCCGCGCCCCCGGTGGCCGACACCAGCCATGCGCGGATCGTGGTCCAGTCGTGGGCCGGCTCGCCGAACCCGGGCGGCACCTCGACCCCGTCGCGCGCTGCCAGATAGGCGCGCAGCCAGGCCTCGCGCGGCTCGTGCACGCGCTGTTCATACGCGACATAGCCGGCCACCAGCATGCGAAGCCGTGCCGCCGAATGCGGACGGGCGCGCACGTAGCGCGGCAACTCATCCACGATCCGGCGCGCCAGACTCGTGAGATAGCCATGATCGGCACGCAAGGTGTCGACAATATCCATCGCCTTACTCTCCATCGTGTCCGGAAGGACGTCCAGCACAGCCTGTCCGATCGCCGTCCGGGGCTATTTGATCCAGATCAACGGCATTCCGCCAACGGCTGCGCAGGCCTCGTCAGCCCGGGCCGCGTAACACCACGGATAGCACCCGGGCCCGACCCAGGTTGTATGATCGAGCGATCGAGAAATTCCCGGACCCGAGCCGCGCAATGAGTCAGAACGTCGCAGAAATCATGGTCGCCACCCTGCTTGAAGCGGGCGCCAAGCGCTGCTATGGCGTGGTCGGCGACACCATCAACCACCTCACCGATGCCATCCGCCGCTCGGCAATGGACTGGGTCCACGTTCGCCACGAGGAAGTCGGCGGCTTCGCGGCCGGCGGCGAGGCCTACATGACCGGCGAGCTGGCCTGCTGTGCGGGCACCTGCGGGCCCGGCAGCACCCATTTCATCAACGGCTTGCTGGAATCGCACCGCAACGGCGCGCCAGTGGTGTTCATCGCCTCGCAGGTGGCGACCGCCGAGATGGGTGTCGGCTTTCCGCAGGACGTGGACCAGCGTCCGCTGTACGCGCAGTACAGCGTGTTCTGCGAATACGTCGCCAGCCCCGAGAACGCCAGACGCCTGACCGCGATCGCCGCGCAGAAGGCGCTCAACGAAGGCGGCGTCGCCGTGTTGATCGTGCCGGGCGATATCTTCACCGCCAAGCCGGAGAACTCTCTGCCGTGGCGCACGATGCGCTTCGATCCGGTCATCCGCCCGTCGGAATCCGAACTGGACACCGTGGTCGCCGCGCTCGACGCGGGCAGGAAAGTCTCCATCTATGCCGGCTACGGCTGCGCCGACGCGCATGACGAAGTGATCGCGCTGGCCGACAAGCTCGGCGCGCCCATCGCCTGGACCTCGCGCGCCAAGGATTTCATCGAATACGACAACGAACTGGAAGTGGGCATGACCGGCGTGTTCGGCCTGGCCGGCGGTTATCGTGCGGTCTCCGAATGCGACACCCTGCTGCTGCTCGGCTGCAGTTTCGCCTGGGCCCAGTTCTACCCCGAGGACGCGACCCTCATCCAGGTCGATATCGCCGCCGGCCAGATCGGTCTGCGCCATCCGGTGGATATCGGCGTGATCGGCTCGGTGCGCGATACCTGCGCCGCCCTCGTCGAACGTATCCAGCCCCACGACGACCGCGACTGGGTCAACGCCTGCCGCCAGACCTATCTCGAGTCACTCGACGAGGCAGCGGTCGAATCGGACGACGACGGATTGATCCATCCCCAGGAACTCACACTCGCGCTGGATCGACACGGGGCCGACGATGCCGTGTTCACCGCCGACGGCGGCAGCCCGATGGTGTGGTGTCTGCGTCATATCAAGGCCAACGGCAAGCGCCGGACCCTGCCGAGCCTGGTCCACGGCACCATGGCCAATGCCTATCCGCAGGCGCTCGGCATCAGCCAGGCGTATCCGGGCCGGCAGGTGATCGCCATGTGCGGCGACGGCGGGCTGTCCATGCTCATGGGCGATCTGCTCACGCTGGCCCAGTTCGAGATCCCGCTCAAGATCGTGATCTTCAACAACAGCTCGCTCGGGTTCGTGGAACTGGAACAGAAGGTCGACGGCCTGCTGGATGCGTATACCGAACTCAAGAACCCGGATTTCGGCGCGCTGGCGCATGCCATCGGCCTGTGGGGCCGCAAGGTCGAGGCCAAGCACGAGCTCGACGGCGCCGTGGCCGAACTGCTCGCCCACAACGGGCCCGGCATTCTCGATGTGAAGGTCAATCGCATGGAACTGGTGATGCCGCCGCACATCGAGTTCGGCCAGGTCGCCTCCACCGCACTGTATTCGACCAAGGCCGTGCTGTCCGGGCGCATGGGCGAAGTGGTTGATCTGGTACGCAACAACTTCTGGACGCGATGACCCCGACCGCCGACGCCGGGCTTGCGCAGCGCAAGCCCGAACCCGGCGACTACGCGCAACTGGCCGGCTGGATCCCGGATGTCCATGCCGCGCAGCGTTGGGCCGGTCCGAATACGCCCTGGCCGCTGGACGGTCCGGGCCTGGCGCTCGCGTTGTATCGCGAACAAGCCTGCCCCCACGTGTTGGTCGACGAAACCGGCAGCTTGATCGCCTTCGGCGAATACCATTTCAAGCCGCCCGCCATCGTGCGCTTCGCCCGCCTGATCGTGAACCCGGCCCGGCGTGGCCAGCGCATCATAGATACACTGATTTTCCGGCTTGCCGCAGAGGCCGACCGGCATCGCGCGTCCGACACGCTCGAACTGGCCGTGTTTGCCGACAATGCGCATGCAGTCCGCGCATACAAGCGGCTCGGTTTTGGCATCTGCCGGGGGACGGTTGGCGACGACATCATGACCTTGCAGCGAGAGCCGTTCGACTGACGCCGCGAGCTGCTAATCTCGCCCCGACAACGGAACCGACGCACAAGGACCACCACGAAATGCCCGGCACCGCACATGGCAACGCCCGCGACCTGCAATCCTTCGACACCGCCGAGGCCGCCCTCGCCCGGATCGAATCGCTGTATGCCGCCGCGCATGCGCAGATGGCCGACCGGCATCGTCGGTTCGTGGCCGGTGAGCACGCGCCGGAACCCCTGCCGGCGGCCTACTACCCCTACGTCGGGATCGAAACCACGCCGGATCGACTGGTCAGCTCGGTACGGCCGACCTACGGCTCGCTGCGCAAGGGCGGTGTGCACGGCACCACCGTCACCCGGCCGGATCTGTTCCACGACTATCTGCTGGAGCAGCTGTCGTTGCTGATCGAAAACCACGGCGCGCCGATCCAGGTCGGCCTGTCGGATCAGCCGATCCCGTTGCCGTTCATGATCGAACAGGCCACGGCCAATCTCACCCCGGCGGCGGTACGGGCGATGGAACGGGCCTTCGATCTGCCGGATCTGGCCAACATGAACGACGCGATTCCCAACAGTACGCATCGCACCCAGCCCGGCCAGCCGTTCCCGCTGGCGCTGTTCGATGCCCAGCGCACCGATCTGGCCCTGCAGCGCCTGGCGCACTACACCGGCACCGACCCGTCGTATTTCCAGGGTTTCGTGCTGCTGACCAACTACCAGCGCTATGTCGACGATTTCGCCACCTATGCCCATGAACAGATCGCCCACCACGACGAGTACACCGGCTTCATCTCGCCGGGCGACGTGGTCGAGCCCAACCCCCGCTTCGATCATCTGAGTGCCGGCGGCGAGACGCCGAAGCATCTGCCGCCGATGCCGGCCTACCACCTGACCCGCGAGGACGGCCTCGGCGTCACGCTGATCAACATCGGCATGGGCCCGGCGAATGCCAAGACCATCACCGATCATGTGGCCGTACTGCGCCCGCATTGCTGGCTGATGATCGGCCACTGCGGCGGCCTGCGCCGCTCCCAGCAGCTGGGCGACTACGTGCTCGCCCATGCCTACGTGCGCGAGGATCATGTCCTCGATCAGGACCTGCCGCCGTGGGTGCCGATCCCGCCGATCGCCGAAATGCAGATCGCGCTCGAGCAGGCCGTGTCCGGCGTGACCGGGCTGTCCAAGCGCGATCTCAAGAACCGGCTGCGCACCGGCACCGTCGCCAGCACCGACAACCGCAACTGGGAATTCCGCTACGACGAACTCTACGAGCGCTTCTCCCAGTCGCGCGCCATCGCCATCGACATGGAAAGCGCGACCATCGCCGCCAACGGCTTTCGCCTGCGCGTACCCTACGGCACCCTGCTGTGCGTGTCCGACAAGCCGATGCACGGCGAACTCAAGCTGCGCAGCATGGCCAATGCCTTCTACCAGAGCCAGGTCCAGCAGCATCTGACCATCGGCCTGGAAACACTCAAGCTGATTCGTGAGTCGGGCGTCGAAGCCCTGCATTCACGCAAGCTGCGCTCGTTCGACGAGCCAGCGTTTCGCTGACCCGCCGCCAGCCTCGGGCCCACGCCATAGGCCGTGGGCGCGCGCCCGGCCATTGGGCCGCCTCCGCGGCCGTGTAGCCCGTCGTTGATGGCGCTCGGCCCGGCCAACAGGCCCCATGGAAGCTCCCGGGGCCTGCGCGCCACGAATGTCCGGGGCCCTTCAGCCCCGCGGTTCGAACCCCGGATAATGCGGCGCGCCATCGTCCAAACGATAATAAAACCTGGCACAAAAACAGCTGAAAATCAGCTGTTTTTCAACGCCGACAAAGCCAAAGACGACGCCTGTCCGTCTTTTGTTTGTGTCGGCTTCGCGGCCGATGGCCGCGGCGAGGGTGCTTGCGCATACTCGCGTTATTAATCCGGCATGAAGGTATTTTCATGCCGGATTAATAATAATCGCCCGCTTCGGCACAGAAGATATGGGTCGTGGTTGTCTCGCCGGTAGGCTCGTCGAAGGCGCCGGGGCTGATTTCGATCCACGGGCTGTCCGTCTCGTCGAACAACAGACTCGAGCCGCAACGGCTGCAAAAGCCACGCGCCGCCGCTGCCGAGGATCGCCACCAGGCCAATGCGCCCGCCGCGGTCAGTTCGAATCGCCCGCGCGGGATTTCCATTGCGGCCCAGTAGTAGCCCGACCAGCGCCGACAGCTTTCACAATGGCAGGCGCCGACCGGCGCCAGATCGCCGTGCACCACAAAACGCACGCCGCCACAGGCACAGCCGCCCGCATGCGTCACGAGTCCATGTCCGGACCGGAAAACCGCGGCGTGTTCGGGTCGATCGCATAATAATCGCCGGCCTCGGCGACACAGATATGGGCCGTGGTGGCGAGATGCGTGGGCGCGTCGAGCGCGCCCGGCGCCACCGACACACGATCGGCGTCGTGCCGCCGATAGAACAGGCTCGACCCACAGTGGCTGCAGAAACCGCGTTCGGCGAACTCCGACGAGGCCCACCAGGCGAGCTCGGCCTCGGCATCGATGATCAAGGCATCGCGCGGCACATGGGTGGCCGCCCAGTAATACCCCGACCAGCGCCGGCAGGTCTGGCAGTGGCAGGCGATGACGTCGGTCGGCCGGCCGACCAGACGGAAACGTACGGCGCCACAGGCGCAGCGGCCGGCGTGTTCATGTTCGCTCATGGCGCCCGCCTCAGCGATGCGCGGCGGCCAGACGCGCGCCGAGCCCGATGAAAATCACGCCCACGCCGCGCTCGGCCCAGGCCGCCAGACGCCGCCGCCCCTTGAGAAATCGAATCAGCCGATCACCGACCACGATCAGCGCCGGTTCGATGATGCCCGCCACCACGAACAACAACAGCCCGTGCAAGGCCAGCTGTGCCGTTACCGGCCCGGCGCCGTCGACCACGAACTGCGGGATGAAGGCCAGGAAGAACAACGCGACCTTGGGATTGAGCAGATCGACCAGAATGCCCTGTCTATAGGCGGCCCGGCGGCTGGGCGCGGCCAGCGCCGAGGGCGTGTCGGCGGCGTCGGCGTCGCGCCGGGCCGAGACCAGTGACTGAAGGCCCAGCCAGACCAGATAGGCGGCCCCGACATACTTGATGATCGAGAACGCCATCGCCGAACGCGCGAGGATCGCGGCCAGGCCGAGCACCGTGGCCGCGACATGCACGAGCGCGCCGGTCCATACGCCGAACATGGCCGCAAAGCCATGGCCACGCCCGTGCCGCCCGGTCTGGGCAGCAATGAACAGCAGGTCCGGCCCCGGCGCGATCTCGAGCGCGAACGCCGCGCCGAAGAACGTCAGCCAGTGGGCCAGCGAGTAATCGAACATGGCTTTTCAATCCTGAAAGCGATCGATGTCGCCAGTGAGTTTAACTCGAACCAGGGCCGCAACCAGCCGCGGGAAATCATCCCGCCCGATCAGCCGCGCCAGCTTCGCCGCGTCGGCCGGCAGACCGAGCTTGTCGGCGGTCGTCAGGCTCGCCTTGTCGGCGAAGGGATAGAACTCGCCCCAGACCGCCTGCACCTCGCGCAGAAAGATCGCCGCGCCGGTATTGCCGATGCCCTTGAAGCGCTTCAATGCACGCTTCGCAGCGTCGATATCGCCATCGGCCTCCGTGCGCAGCCGGCGCAGATCGCCGGCGTAGGCCTCGCGCAGGTGATCGTTAAAATCCATGATCTGGGTCGAGGTCTTCTCGTCCACCCGGGCATAGCCGGCGCCGTTGAATACGTCAACGCGCTGGCGCCACGTGCTGGCCGCCAGCTTGTCCGGCGTGGTCCAGCCGGCCGCGGCCATCGCCTGTGCCGCACGCATTGCAATGTCGGCCTGCACGGGCGCGCTGGTCAACAGCGCCAGGCACAGCAGCCGAAACAGCGGCGACGGTGTGTTCTTCGCGATCGGCGCGCCCAGTTCGGCGGCGAAGGTACGGCCATGCTCGGCCAACAGCGCGTCGATCAATTCGCTTTGTTTCATGGCGAGGCCACATCAACGCAGGGGCTGATGCCCAGCCTACCGCCTGTGCGGCGACGTGTATTGGCGCGCGGCTTCATCGTCCGCGACAACAGCCCGCCGCGCACGACCGGGCCCCCGACACGCGTCAGACCGCGTGCGCGATGGCCCGGGCGCGGCGGCTGAGCACGTAGAGCAGCGCGGTGACCGCGAACGAAGGCAAGGTCGCGCCGATCGGCGTATCCAGCGCCAGAAAACCGTAATAGCTCGCGACACCCATGGCCCACACGCCCAGCGCCGGCCAGGCCAGCACGCCGGGCTCGTCGACGCGCTCGCCGAGCGCGAAATAGCGCGCCAGCACCACGGCATACAGCGGCGAGAACAGCGCGCCGATGGTATAGAGAAATCCTTCGTAGGCCGAGTTCGGCGCCACCAACGCAATCACGGTGCCGATCGCCGTCATCGCGAGCGCCAGTACGCGCGGCGAGGCGACCGGCGCGACATGGCGCAGGCTCACGCCCGCCGAATAGGTGTCCATGAAGGTCGTGGTGACGGTCGAGAGCACGATCACCGCCAGGGCCGCCACGAGCGCCGGCGCGCCCGAGACCAGCGCGCCGAGATCCAGCCCACCGAAATGCAGCGCCATGAGCAGGCCGATCGCATACATCCACGCGCTGCCGATCGCGTACCCCAGCCAGGTGAACACGGCCGCGGCGCCGCCGCTTGTCGCGTGGCGGTTGTAGTCGGCCACCAGCGGCAGCCAGGACAACGGCATGACCACCACCAGTTCCAGCGCCGCACCGAAGCGCATCGACGTCGCCATCGGCGCCGGGGCGGCGCCGGCCACGAAGAACAGGCGCACGAACACGGCCAGCAGCAGCCCGATCAACAACACCACGGCCAGCGTGTTGAGCCGACCGATACCGGCCCGGGCGAAAGCCGCCCAGCCGGCGACCAGCAGCCCCAGCACGCCGATCCACAGACCGATCGGCCCGACCGCCCCGAGGTGCCCGGCCAGGCTCGCGAACTGGCGCGCGCCGGTGGCCAGCATGATTGCCGTCCAGCCGACCAGTTGCAGCACATTGAGGGCCGCGAACAGGCGCCGCCCGGCCGACCCGAAGGCCGCGCCCGCCGTACCCATCGCGCTCTGGTTTTCGCGGCTGCCGATCAGTCCGGCGGCCACCAGCAGCGTGGTGCCGATGACATGGCCGAGCACGATCGCGACCAGCGCACGGCCCACCCCCAGCGGCGCGAGCAGCGTGCCGGCGAGCATCTCCGACAACGACACAGCGGCGCCGAACCAGAGGAAAAAGAACGGAATGTCGCGAAACCCGCGCATGGGCATGCTCTCCAGACAGTTTCAGGCCGGGCCGGCCTGTCGGCCAGATCAATAGACGACGTTGCGCACGAAACGCAACAGCATATCGCCCCCGTTGGCATAACGATGCGGCCGATCGCTGGGAAAGACCCGGAAATCGCCCGCCACGATCACGAAGTGCTCGTCGCCGAGCGTGACCGTCAGTTCGCCGGTCAGCACCACGATCATGTTGGCCCAGCCCGCCGGATCGGCAGCCGAGGCATAAACCTCGCCGGGCGCCATCGACCAGGACCACAGCTCCACTTGTTCGCGCGCCGTCTTGCTGGCGAGCAGCCGGGCCTGGCTGTCGGCGCTCGCGCCCGCCCAGGCGACCTCGTCGATCCGGGTCGCGTCGGGGGTTTCCGGCGGCGCCACCAGCGCATAGAACGCCACGCCCAACGCCTCCGCCAACCGATCGAGGGTATTGAGGCTGACGTTGACGTCGCCTTTTTCGATGTTGACCAGCATGCGCCGGCTCAGCCCGGCGGCTTCGGCAAGGGCCGCCTGGCTCAAGCCGGCGGCCGCGCGCAGGCGACGCACGTTGGCCGCGACATGCACGAGCACATCGGGCCGCTCACCAGGACTGTGCAATATATTGCTCATCGCGTTATTTTGCGCCATCATGCGCCACCGGCCAAGCCGGATCGAGGTTCCGGCGCCACCGCGCGCCGGCGATACGACGTGGTGTCGAACCGCTCATGCAAGCCCATCATCGTGCCCTCATTGCCCGGAGCTGGCCCGTAGCGCTGCTTCTGATCGCCATGAGCGCGATCCAGAGCGGCGCCTCGCTGGCGAAGATGCTGTTCCCGGTCGCGGGCGCGGCCGGTACCACATCGGTGCGCCTGATCATCGCGTCGCTACTGCTACTGGCCGTGCTGCGCCCGTGGCGCAAGACCATCTCCGCCGAGGCCTGGAAGGCGATCGCGGTCTACGGCGTCGCGCTCGGTGCCATGAACTTCCTGTTCTACCAGGCGCTGGACCGGATTCCGCTCGGCATCGCGGTGGCCTTCGAGTTCACCGGCCCGCTCACCGTGGCCGTGGCCTCCTCGCGCCGGGTATTCGACCTGCTCTGGGTCATGCTGGCCATCGCCGGGCTCGCCGTGCTGCTGTGGCCGGGCTCCGACACCACGGGCGCGGTCAACTGGCCCGGGGCCGCCTGCGCGCTCGGGGCCGGCGCCTGCTGGGCGCTGTATATCCTGTTCGGGCAGAAGGCCGGCGCGGTTCACGGCATGCACAGCGCGGTACTCGGCGTGACCATCGCGGCGATCGTGGTCGCCCCGATCGGCATCTGGCAGGCCGGCGCGACCCTGCTCACGCCGCATGTCCTGGCGATGGGCGCCGGGGTGGCGATTCTGTCGACCGCGCTACCCTATACGCTCGAGATGATCGCACTGCCAAGGCTGCCCACCGCCATGTTCGGCACCTTGATGAGCCTGGAGCCTGCGGTTGGCGCCCTGTCCGGCTTATTGTTTCTCGGCCAGGAACTGGATCTATGGCAATGGCTGGCGATCGGCGCGGTGATGTGTGCTTCCATCGGCACCACGCTCACACCGGGCGCCGAAACCGAGCCGCATGTCGAGGAACCGCCGCGGCCGGACTGACCCGGATCGCCCGCCGCGACGGACGGTCGCGGTGACGGTGCAGGGGTTTGCCAGGGCCTGTAGCCGCTTCACACGGCACCGCGGCGTCGCGTGAAACGGCCACAGGCCCTAGACTCTTTGGCTAGTTTTCGCGTCATGATCCCGGGTTCATGACGCCAAGCCCGGCGGATCATGAAACTGAGCTATCTCGCAAACGCATTGCATGTCCTGGCGGTCCTGTTTCTGGCTTTCGCGGCCGGCATCGCCGTCAGTCTGACCCAGGTCTGGCCCTATCCGCTGTTTCACGATGCCTACAAGGCCGGGATGGCCGAATGGTCGCAGTCGCAGACCGCGGTCAACCCGCTGGCCACCGATCTATGGCGTCGTGCGCGCACCAATGCCCGCGGTGTCACCGTGCACGACGCCGCGAAGATGCAGCCGGGCTATACGCTGTTCACCTCGGGTGACGGCAACGTCGCGCGCCTGATCGATGCCGACGGCCGCGTCGTCCATGAATGGAAGATGCCGTTTTCCAGGGTGTGGACGAAAAACGCCGCCGTTCAGCATCCGCAGAAGGATGACCTGATCTACATGCGCCGGGCCAAGCTGCTGCCCAACGGGCATCTGCTGGCGATCTATATCTCGGGCAACGATACGCCCTGGGGTTATGGCCTGGTCGAGCTCGACGCCGATTCCCACATCGTCTGGCGCTATCTCGCGCATGTGCATCACGATCTGGATGTCACCAACGATGGCCGCATCGTTACGCTGACCCACGACTTCACCGATCAACCGTTGTCGGGCTACCGCTTCGTGCCCACGCCTTATCTTGAGGATTTCCTGGTCACCCTGTCACCGAACGGCAAACAGCTGTCAAAGCTGTCGCTCACCCGTATGCTGGCACGCTCGCCCTACGGCATATCGCTGCGTCGCGGCGAGCCCTGGTTCGCCGATTTCGACCCGCTGCACGTGAATACGGTCGACTGGCTCGGCCCGAAGGACATCGCCGCCCTCGGTTTCGGCAAACCCGGCGACGTACTCGTCATGTTCCGCCAGATCAACCTGCTGGCGCTGGTCGATCCCGAGGCCCAACGCATCGTCTGGGCCATGCACGGTAACTGGCTGGCGCCGCACGACCCGCACGTGCTGGCCAACGGCAATATCCTGATGTTCGACAACCTCGGTAACATGAAGCCGCACAACCCGTCGCGCGTGATCGAATTCAATCCGCGCAACGACAAGATCGTGTGGTCCTACGATGGTAGCCCGGGTCAGCCGCTGGACAGCCGCATCCGTTCCACCGACCAACGCCTGGCCAACGGCGACACGCTGATCACTGAATCCGACGGCGGCCGGATGCTCGAAGTCACCAAGGCCGGGCAGATCGTGTGGGAATACGTCAGTCCGATCCGGGCCGGCGATCATAACCAGTTCATCCCGGTGCTCTCCGGCGGGTATCGCATCGATCCGGCCTCGCTGGACCCGGCGTTCCGCCAACGGCTGGCAACCCGGGAAAAACAGATCCAGGCCCATGCCAAATAACGCGACGGCACTGCTGCTGGTGGATTTTCAGCGGGCCTTCGACGCGCCCGGGCTCGGCCCGCGCAGCAATCCGCGGGCCGAAGACAACGCGCTCGCATTGCTCGCGTTCTGGCGCACCACCGGCGCGACGGTGGTGCATATCCAGCACAGCTCCACCGAAGCCGGCTCGGCGCTGGCCCCGAACCGACCCGGGCATGCGTTCAAAGCCGGTTTCGACCCGGCGCCGGGCGAACTGTGGCTCACCAGGCGCGTCAACAGTGCATTCATCGGCACCGACCTCGAAGCCGAACTCGAACGCCTGGGCAGCCGATCCCTGGTCGTTGCCGGCCTGACCACCGACCATTGTGTCTCGACCACCGTTCGCATGGCGGGCAATCTCGGCTTCGAGGTCGTGCTGGCCGGCGATGCGAGCGCGACCTTCGAACGCCGGGCGGCCGACCCCACCCGGATCGATGCCGACACGGTGCAACGCGTCCACTTGGCCAGCCTCGATGGCGAGTTCTGTCGCGTACGCAGTACCGCCGCGATCCTCGACTCGATGACCGGCCAGGCGTCGTGACAGTCGGTCAGGCGCCGCTGGCGAACGCCTTCAAACGCTCACCTTCCAGCCGATAACCGATCCACTCGCTCTGCGGGGTAGCGCCAATCGACTCATAGAAAGCGATCGCCGGCGCGTTCCAGTCGAGCACGTTCCACTCGAAGCGGCCATAGCCGTACTCGACCGCCATGCGCGCGAGATGGCGCAACAGCCGGGTGGCATGGCCCTGGCCGCGCGCCGAGGGCGTGATATAGAGATCTTCCAGAAAGATCCCGTGGCGCCCGAGCCAGGTCGAAAAGTTGAGAAAATACACCGCAAAGCCAACCGGCTCGCCTTGGACCTCGGCCATCAGGGCATGCACGGTGGCACCCGTACCGAACAGACGCTCGCGGATATCGTCGACCGTGGCCACGACTTCACGCTCGGCTTTTTCGTAGATCGCCAGTTCCCGTATGAAGCCGAGAATACGCTCGGCGTCGGCGGGTTCGGCGGGACGAATCACAAGTTCAGACATCGTTGCGGGACTCGGAAACAGACAATCAGGCGCCCCATTATCCGGAAACCGGACAAAAGCGCGAGCCGGAGGCATCGCGTGGTATACGCCACGGCAGGTGACGTCGATCATCACTGCCGGCGCGCGACCAGACTCTCCGCTCCCGGCCAAGCGGTTCGATCAGCCGTCAAGCGCCGGATCCGGTACGCGCGGCAAACGCGCGGGATACGCATCGAGGTAGGCATTGGCCGCGCGCAGCACGCGAATGTCATCGAACATGCCGCCGGCGAGCTGGAAGCCCACGGGCAGCCCCGAATCCGTGAAACCGCAGGGGATAGAGGCCGCTGGTTGCTGGCTGATATTGAATGGATAGGAGAATGGCGCCCATTCTTCCCAGTCGGTCATATCGCTGCCCGGCGGCACTTCGTGATTGATCTCGAACGGCTCGATCGGTACCGACGGCGTCATCAGCAGATGATAGTCCTGGTTGAAATGTTCCAATTGCTGGGTCAGCTTGGCGCGTTGGTCGAACGCTTGGAACAGATCGAGCGCGCTCCAACGCTCGGCCTTCCGGGCATTGCGCACCAGGCCCGGATCCAGCAACTGCCTGGTCGCTTCGTCGCATTGCGCCCAGACCGCGAGCGAGGCAGTGAACCAGAGCCGACGGAACACCTCGATCGGCGACGAAAAACCCGGGTGAATTTCGACGATCTCGGCGCCGAGAGCTTCCAGTTTTTCGGCCGCTTCGGCGACCCGTGCGGCGATCTGCGGGTCGACCTGGGCATAGCCCAGATCTTTCGAATAGGCGATGCGCAGACCGCGCAGATCACATGCCAGATCCTCGCCCCAATCATTGGGCTGGCCACGCTTGGCATAAGGGTCGCGAAAATCGTAGCGGCCGATCACGTTCAGCATACGGGCCGCGTCACGTGGATGCCGGGTGATCGGGCCGATGTGTGACAGGGTGGCCATCTTCGACGGCGGCCACTGGGGAACCCAGCCGAAGCTCGGCTTGAGACCGAACACGCCGGTGAACGCCGCCGGGATACGGATCGAACCGCCGGAATCGCCGCCTTGATGCAGCACGCCCATATTGAGCGCGGCGGCGGCAGCAGCCCCGCCGGAGGAGCCGCCGGGCGTGAGACGCGTGTCCCACGGATTGCAGGTGGCGCCGAACACACGGTTGTCGGTCACCGCCTTCCAGCCGAACTCGGGTGTGTTGGTCTTGCCCAGCAATACGGCGCCGGCCTCGCGCAGGCGCGCAGCCGGCGGGGCATCGGTCTCGCACAGCGCCGTACCGGTCGTCGCCGAGCCCTCACGAGCCGGCATGCCGGCGACCTCGGTCAGATCCTTGAGTGAGACCGGCACACCGTCGATGTCCGAGCGTTGCGTGCCCTGCCCCCAACGCCGCGCCGACTCGGCGGCGGCTTGTTCCGCGCCTTCGCGGTCGACGTAGACATAGGCGTTGACGTCGTCATTGAAGCGATCGATACGATCGAGCGCGGCGCGGGTGGCCTCCAGGGGTGAAGCCTCGCCGGAGGCAAACAGTTCGGACAGCTGGCCGGCGTCCATCAGGCCGAGATCGGTATCGTGATCGCTCATGGTGTCGTGCTCGACGGGTCGAATGATCAATTCTGACCGTAACGCCCGGATGTCAACCCGGCTATCCGTATTGGTACGCAACCCTTTGACAACACAGGCGCCTGTGGTCCGCTGACGCGGCGCCGACCGCGTTCACCCGGCCCATGCCGAGCCGGCCGTACAACTGACCGCCGGGAACGGGTAGTACCTGTTCCAATCGGCGCTTAGTCGAAGACCAGCGCCTCGCGACCGGCGCCGCAGCGCCGCGCCGAACGCATGGCCACGCCTTCGCTCATGGCGGCCCGGATCAGTGGTGCAACCCGCCCGAGCGCGGCCGCCGCGGCCCGGTCGAGCACCCGCTCGCGCCGTGTCCGCCCCATGTGGACCCGCGCCCATTCCGGCAACAAGGCGCCCCCGGCGCCGAGAAAGGTCCGGCGCGATACGCCGGCCACCGGCACCGGCAGTTCCATCGCCTCGAGCACCGCCAATGTGGCGCGCGAACGTTCGTCGAAGCGCAGCTGGGACTGGATGGCCGCGAAATAATCGGTCATTTCGGCTTTCGAAGCCGGCACGTTACGCGCCCCGAGGCGTTCGGCGATGCGGCGCGTCTCGTCGAAATAACGATCCTCCGCACCGGCCGGCAGAGCGGCGCGGCGATAACGCTTGTAGCCTTCGATGAACATCGCCATCTCGGTGCAGTGCACCCAGGTCAGCAATTCCGGATCGCGCGCGTCGTAGGGCTCGCCTTCCGGCGTCTCGCCCACCACGCGGGCATGCATGCGATCCACGATATCGATCAGGCGCTCGGCGTCGGCCATCGGCGCGTAGCTGGTCGCGGCCACGAAGGTGGTGGTGTTGCGCAGCCGGCCGAGCGGGTCCTCGCGAAAACGTGAATGATCCCACACGCCGGCCAGCGCGCGGGGGTGCAGCGTCTGCAGCATGAGCGCGGCGATACCGCCGGCCATCATGCCCGGGAAGTCGGCATGGATCTTCCATGTCACCGAATCCGGGCCGAACAGCCCGCGGTCGCCGACCGGCGCATCGTAGTCGATGCCGAACTTGTCGTGCGTGGCCACGGTATCGATGATCCAGCCCCGCACGCGCTCGTGTATGGGGTCGAGCCAGCCACGAGGTAGCCAAGGCACTCCGGAGCGCAAGCCTGTTTCTCCGCACTGAAAGAAAAATCCGGCAATGACTATAACCCACCGTCCCTTTCGCCGGGGCGCCCCTACCGCCCTGGGGGCTGTGCAGGATGCTCACCCGGCCGAGCACCGCGGACGGGTCGCGAATCAGTCAGCTGCGGCAAGATACGAGGGCCTGTTGCAGCGCAAGCCGACAGTCGACGAACCGCGACCTCGCGCATTGCGCGCCGGATTACACGCGGAGTGCCAGGGCCTTGCTTTAACGTTGGTGGACGGAACGAGCATGGATCGATACCCGTGAGGACAACGCGCTAAAACGTCGCCCACTCGTCGGCTTCGGCGGCCGGCTCGGCGGCCGCCGGTGTCTGCGCGGACTCGCGCGCTCGAGTCGGCGCCCGCCGGGTCTCGGGCTGCTCGGACGCCTCGGACGCCGCCGAAGACTCGGAAGACGCCGCAGGCGGGGCCCCAGCCTGCCTGTCCTCGTGCACCGGGGCGGCATCGGCCGACTCGTCCGATAGCTGTTCCTGGCGGGTCGTCGGCGCATGCTGCCCCAGGTGGAAAACCGACATCTTGGTGAACAGTTCCTGCGCACGGCTTTGCAGATCGTGGCTCGCCGCGGCGGATTGCTCGACCAGCGCCGCGTTCTCCTGCGTGCTCGAATCCATGTCGGCGATCGCCAGATTGACCTGCTCGATGCCCCCGGCCTGTTCGCGACTGGCCGAGGCGATCTCGGCGATCAGCGCGCTCACCTTGTGGATGCGCGTATTAATGGTCTCCAGCGCTTCGCCGCACAGGCTGACCTGCTTGGAGCCATCCGCGACTTTCGAGGCACTGTCGGCCACAAGCGCCTTGATATCGTCGACCGCGCTGGCACTGCGATTGGCCAGGTTGCGCACTTCGCTGGCCACCACGGCAAAGCCCCGTCCCTGCTCGCCGGCCCGGGCCGCCTCGACCGAGGCATTGAGCGCCAACAGATTGGTCTGAAAGGCGATATCTTCAATCAGGCTTACAATGTCGGTGATCTGGCGGCTGGAGGCGTCGATCTCGCCCATGGCCGCCACGGCGCTGCGCGCCACCGAACTGCCGTCGTCGGACCGGGTCTGCACATCACGCGCCAGTGTTTCCGCCTCGACCGCGTTATCGGCGTTCTGCTTCACGGTGGCCGTCATCTGCTCCATGGACGCCGCGGTCTGCTCGAGACTGGCCGCCTGGCGCTGGGTCCGGGCATTGAGTTCCTCGCTGCCACTGGCAATCTGGGACGCGCTGGCGCCGACCGACTCCGAACTGCTCCGGACGTCGCTCACGGTATCGACCAGGCGCTGCTGCATCCCGCCGAGGGCGGTCAGCATGGCGCCGAACTCGTCGCGGCGCGAATGGGCGATCTCGTTATCCAGGTGACCATCGCCGATCGATTCGGCCAACCGCCGAGCCTGGGCCAGCGGCCGCGTCACCAGACGCACCAGGATCACGGCCACGATCACGCCCGCCAGGAGCGCACCCGCACACGTGCCCGCGATCAGCAACGACAGCCATTGGGCAATCTGCCCGCTTCTGGCGTGTACACGCTTGGCGGCGGCCATTTCGCTATCGCGCAAATCGTAGAGCTTGCGCGCGGCGATGGTCAGCGGCAGCGACAGCCGGGCGTTGTAATAGGCTTTGGCCAGAAAGGTCTTGCCCTGGCGCAGCACTTTCGCGAACTTGTCCAGCTTCGGATTGAGCTTGTCGAACGTCTTCTGCAGCTTGTCGGCCTGCTTGCGCTCGGCAGGCGACGAAACACGCGCCGGGTAATAATCGCTCCAGTGAGTCTGCAGCGTCTGGCGCGCGTCCTTCAATTCATCGGCCAGGGCCTTGATGTCGCCAGGCTGGCCGGCATGCAGACGGCCGCGGACGTTCTGCAGCATGGTCGCGTAGGTCTGGCTGGTCTCGGCCAGCGCACTCACGCCCCGCAGATTCGTGGAATACAACGCGTCGTTTTTCGCATTGAGCTGTGCCACCGCATAGAGCGACAGCGCGCAGAGCACCACCCACGCCAGAATAGTGCTCCCGAAGGCCCAGGTGATTTTAGCTTTGACACTCGACAAGAATTGCACAG
This sequence comes from Salinisphaera sp. RV14, assembly GCF_052044135.1. NCBI lineage: Bacteria > Pseudomonadati > Pseudomonadota > Gammaproteobacteria > Salinisphaerales > Salinisphaeraceae > Salinisphaera > Salinisphaera sp. RV14. The sequence continues at coordinate 8,372 of NZ_JBQDYF010000021.1, read as the reverse complement.
CTCCTCCCTTCGCGTTCAGAACAGGCACAACCTTGTCCGGGTGGCCTGCCCGATATGTCGCGTATCGGCGGACGGGCTTTTTTCTTGAGCGTCTCGACTGCTCGTGCGCCTGAAGCAGCGCCTTGATCTTCCTTCTTGTTTGCGCTCATTCGCATGCATTGTTGGACCAATGCCCGGGCTTGTTCAGCCCGCCGCGTATCGGACACCATCAAGACCGACGCTGAAGAACAGACCGCGCCGCCCCCGATGCCGGGAACGGGCGGCCCGAGACCATCGGGAGTCGCGCATGGTGGCGATTTCGCGTCCGACCCGGACCGCTTCTTCGCGGCTCGGCGTCTTGCGCTCCGGGTGCTTCGGCGACGTGCCGTTATCGAAGCGGACTTCGACTTCCCAGCCACTGTGGCCTTCACGGCCCCTGATTTCGTAGATGTCGCTCGGCAGCGCGCTCGAGCGATTGCCAGTCGGCCAGATTCGGCTTCGTGACGTCTGCAATCGATTCGGGATAACGGCGCCGCGCCTGCGGACCATTAAAGACCCGGGTCGGGCGCGGCGCACACCGGGCGTATCAGGCGTTGCTGGACGCCGCCCAGAGATTGATGTCCTCGTCCGTGGCATAGTTGTCGATTTCGTCCAGCTCGGCCGCGGTAAACGACAGATTGTCGGCGGCCCGGGCGCAGTCCTCGACCTGCTCGGGCCGCGAGGCGCCAATCAACGCCGAGGTGATCCGCTCGTCGCGCAGCACCCAGGCAATCGCCATCTGGGCCAGTGTCTGCCCGCGGCGCCCGGCGATGTCGTTGAGCTTGTTGAGATGCGACACTGCCCGCTCCGAGAGCATGTCCGGATCCAGCGATTTGCCCTGCGTGGCACGCGAGCCTTGCGGGATACCGCCGAGATATTTCGAGGTGAGCATGCCCTGGGCCAGCGGTGTGAACGCGATCGCGCCCATGCCGATTTCGGCCAGGGTATCGGCCAGCCCGTCGCGCTCCACCCAGCGATTGAGCATGTTGTAGCTCGGCTGGTGGATCAGGCACGGCGTACCCATCTCGGCGAGTAGCGCCGCGGCCTCGCGCGTGCGCTCCGCGTTGTAGGACGAAATGCCCACGTACAGCGCCTTGCCCTGTTTCACCAGGCTGTCGAGCGCGCCCATCGTCTCTTCCAGCGGCGTCTCCGGGTCGACCCGGTGCGAATAGAAGATGTCGACATAATCCACGCCCAGCCGCTGGAGCGATTGATCGCAGGAGGCGATCAGGTACTTACGGCTGCCCCAGTTGCCGTAGGGGCCGGGCCACATGTCGTAGCCGGCCTTGGACGAGATGATCAATTCGTCGCGATAGCCGGCGAAGTCGGTCTTCAGGATCTGGCCGAAGGCGCGCTCGGCCGAGCCCGGCGGCGGGCCATAGTTATTGGCCAGATCGAAGTGCGTGATGCCGTGATCAAACGCCGTGCGACAGATCGCCCGCTTGGTTTCGTGCGGCGTGTCTTCACCGAAGTTGTGCCACAGCCCGAGCGATACCACGGGCAGCTTCAGCCCGGAGCGCCCACAGCGGCGATAGACCATGGACTCGTAGCGGCTCTCCGACGGGGTATAGGACATCGCGTGCTCTCCTGTTCGCGACACAGGCACCGTGCGACCGATCGATCTTCGCCAACGCTTGCGGCTGCCGGTCGCACGCTACATGCAGGATTGGTCGGGTGACTCTATCACCGACGATCCTCCAGCGCGGCGCACGCAAAGCGAAGGCGATCGCATCGGCGGCCGAGGCAGGCCATGCGCTATTAACCCGGCACAAAAACAGATGATTTTTCGGGTTAATAGCGCGAGTATGCGACCGCATGCTCGCCGCGGCCATTGGCCGCGAAGCCTTTGAAAATAAAAAACGGACAGGCGCCGGCTTTTATTTTTGAAGGCGTTGAAAACAGCTGATGAAGCCAGCTGTTTTGATGCCGGATTAATAAAACAAATCGGCCGGCGCCCGAGGGGGCACCGGCCGATTCGCAGCCTGCGCAGCAGTACTACTCGGACAACGAACGGCGCCGATAGGCGGCGAAGCCGAGCAGGCCCAAGGCGAGAGCGAACAGCGCGAAGTTGCCGGGCTCCGGCACATCGGCGGGGCTCGGGTCAGAGACATACTTCAGCGTCGCCTTGACGGTGGCGCCGTCGCAGGGGCCACTGTCGAGCCCCCAAAGGCCGCGGTTGAACGTCTCGTCCGACAAGCTGACCTGGATCAGGCCGTCGCCGTTGGGGCCGAAGGCGAAGTTCAGCGGGTTATTCCAGTGCACGACGCCCTCTTGATACCAGTCGAGGAAGCCAGTGAAGGTGCCGTAGGTTTGGCCGTTGATCGTACCCTGACCGCTCGTCGGCGACGTGAAGCCAAACTGCACGCTGATCGGCTCAGACGTGAACCCCTGCAACAGGCTGTATTCATTTGTCCAGATATCGAACAGACCGAACGTTTTGGACTGTCCGACGTTCAAGTCATAGCTGAACGGGTTGTGCGAATAATCCTGCGTATGAATCGCAAGCCCCGGATAGGAGGAATTGGCGGTAACGCTATAGGACGACGAGATCATCGTCGCATTCGCGCTGACCGACACCAGAACTAACAACGCAAGCGCGCCCCACTGCAACATTTTCATGCTTAACCCTCGTGAATTTTCGGCGCTGAAGCGGCAGCATACCGCGCGCCATTCCCGGGCGTAGAGCAAGCAATGTGCCAAACACCGATCACTTTATGTGCGGCATCGGTATCGACGGAGACCGGAATCAAGCGCCCCGAAAATATACAAACAAAACAATATGATATAAGCATGATATAAGGTTGCGCGATGCATCGATCTCTTGTTTTCCCGAATGGGCGAACCGCGGACAGGGCAAACCCACGCCACCACAGCACGACGCTGTAAGATGACCCGACGCCCGGGGCATCACCCGAATCGGCCCGGCCGGGCCGTACTGATCGGATTACGGCCTTCAGTCGGGCGAGTGGGCGGGCCAACCCTCGAAGCCAAAACGAATTATTGGCCGCCCGACAATCCGGCACCGGCATGGTCCAACGTATCGAGCTGACGGGCCACATGACAGCCGAGCCGACACCACAGGCGCGGCGCCCGCCGCCGATGATGCCATTGGATCGGGCCGCAATGCCGTGCCGATCCGGCGGCCGTCGGCTTGTTACAGAACCCTGCCGGGCGCGGCCCTGCCCGCGGCCGGAGGCGACCGGTCGTGCCGCGGCACCGAGCCGGGCGTGGCCGCCAGCTGCCTGACCGCGGCTTCCAGTCGAGCCTGGTGGCTTTGCAGGTCGGCAACCTGGATACGCAAGCGTCCGACCTCGGCCGAATTGGCCGCCGGCTTGTTCAGCGCGAACAGCGACACGACCACGGCCAGCGTGGAGATACCGATATGCGTCCAGTTGCGGACCCTCTCCTCGGACTCGGCGCGCGACTTCTTGCGAAAATACGGCCCGAGCCCGCCCGTGCGCATCACCCGCCTGGCCTCCACGCCCAGGCGAAAGTAGCGGATATTATCCTCCGCGTGGCCGCAGTCCTCCAAAAGCCCCGGATCAACCCGGGCCAGCCAGGCGATCATGCGCTGGACCCCTTCGCCGTTGTCACCCATGCCGCAACGGTCGGCAATGTGGGCCCAGTAGAAGTACGGCTCGTGCTGATCGGTAAAATCGATACAGGCCTGGAGCATGCGATCGAGCTCGTTTATCGGGAACGGCGCTTTCATCGGTTGGGCCTCGCTCAACGCAATCGTTCAACACCCCGCCTCGTTCGATAACAACGAATACGCCGCATTGAGCGCGGTGGCAATATCCGGGCGGCGCGGCACGCCATGCGCCGCTGACCGCGCACCGCTTGCGAGGGCGGGCGCCGCCGTCGTCCCCTGTACCCAGCGCGCACCGGCATGCCGAATACGGCAGAATAACCGTGACAAGGCGCTGTGGCCGGTTGCCGTGCTCGGCATTATCGTCGTGGTCACCCTCGTCAGGGGTATCCACTACGAATTGCGCTATCACATGACACTCCTCTTGCCGCGGCTGCCGGTCCGGCATCGCTTGCGTATCGTGCTCGGCATATTCGGCGCGTCGTTTCTTTTCCTCGCAATGCAACGCTACTGGACCCGCCGGGATGTGGCCGACCATTGAGGCGGCGAACCCACCGCGCGCCACCCCTCGATTCCGCGGCTCGCAGCCGTGGATCCGCGCACGCCGGGGGCGCGACTGGAATTTTCCCGCCCATGCCCATAGCGTTGCTTCCGATCCATCGCAGACCAACGCCCGAGCCGTAAAAGACCCATGAGTGAAAACGACCTCGTCGAAGCCAGCCCCTGCAAACTGCGCAATGGCAACTGGGGCTGCAAGACCCAGCAGCCGGTCCAGGTGGGCGACACCGTGCGCATCGTCACACGCGCCAACAAGCAGTGGCGCGCCGAGATCACGCAGGTCGTGTGGACCGACGACCAGACCTGCATCTGCGAAACGGCCAGCGAGAACAGCAAGCCCTCCGCGGCATCGCAGCCCGGGAAGACCCAGCCTGCGGCCCAAAACGGCCCGTCCCGAGCGGGCGCCCCCGGAACGTCGCCAGCCCGCGAAGACGACGCGCCGGCGCCGCCCCGTACCGAAAATATCCCGACCGACGATCTCGATGCCATGGCCGATTCAGCGGCCGAACACGACGGCGAGCTCGACGACCTGATGAGTGCACTGCAGGAATTCGAGCGGGAGCCGCGCCAATAAGGCGCCCAGCTGCAGCGCCACGACACGCCCGGCAACCGGCGCCGCACCGACATGCGGCTCACGCCGGCCGATCACTCACGCCCGGGCAGCGTGGCGGCCGATCTGCCCCGGCCCGTGGCTACGGCTCCTGCGCGCTTTCAAGCACGGCGGCCCAGTCGGCGCGTTTTTGCAGATAGCGCCGGTATCCGAGCGTCCAGAGCACCAGCAAACCCATGGTGCCGTAACCGATGAAGGGCTGGACGATCAGGTATTCGTGGATGCTGACCGAGAAAACCAGCACGCATGCCGCGGCGGTCGACAACAGCAGGCCCACGCCCCAGGTGAGTGTCATGACCGTCATCGCTCGATGAAAATGCGGCTGGTGGCGAAGCGCTTCGAACACGGCGGCCTGATCCGGAGCGCTGCGCTCGATGCCGGCCCGGGCGAGATAATAGATCAGCGGCCTCCGGACCAGCACCGAGCCGAGAAAAACCATACCGATCAGTGCGGTCACCAGATTCTCGCGCAGCTGAAGAAACCGCGCCGACCCCGAGCCGATCATCGCAAGCAGCGACAGCGCGATACCCCCGAGCACCATGACGGAAACGGCATCCAGCCGTCGTCGCCGCACGAACTCGATGATGGCCCACAGCATCGGCGGCACCGATGATGCCATCAGCGCCCGCACATCCCCCAGGGTCGGCGCCAGCTGATCGTAGATCAAAAGCGGCAGCACACAATTGACGCCGAGCTCCGCGGCGAGGCGCGCACCGTGATGCCAAAATGGATGGATGAAACGGCTCATGAGCATTGGCCCCGCGTCGGCCACGCCATCAATGGCGAGTCCCCGATCGATGGTACGCCCAACCCACGCTGCCATACAGACCCGGCCAGGTGAAGCGCGTCGACCGCCGCCGGCCGCCCGGACAACCGCCCGCTTGATTATGTATAAAGTTCAGTCAAAGGCTAGACGACGCGCTTGCTCGCGCATGTGAAGCAGCAATGCGCTGACTTCACTTCTTGTTTGCGCTCATTCGCGTGCATTTGCGGACAAGATGCCCTGGCGTATTCAGCCAGCTGCGTGTCGCACATAATCAAGACCACTCCTTAGCGGACCGGCCGCGCCTGGCCGGGAATGGAGCCGGCATATCCGGCGCGCCCCGAGCAGACGGCACCTCGCCTGTCGCCACGTCCGAGTGGGCCACATGCGCTGGCGCGGGTTGCTCAATGCCGCGCCGGCCGTACGACGGGCCGTGGCTGCCCCGACGCCGGTGCCGCTACGCCGCTTTCGACACTACTGCAGGCCGGTCATCAGCTCCGGCTGCCCCCAACCCGCGAGTCGGGCATGCGAGCGCTGGAAATAAGCCCGCCAGAAATCTTCGAGGCTTTTAAGCGTGTCTTCGCCGCGATAGCCCCCGTCAGCCGCAAACCCGGCCCCGGTCACATAGACCTTCGCGTCGCCCCCGTTTGAAATAAACCCCGCGCCGGCGATCTTTTTCAACGCCTCGCCGGCGTTGGTTGTGCACTCAGGGCCACCTGCCCCGCCACTCGAGGCGCGACGCACGCAACGGGCGGCCGGCACGACACGGGGCGCCACACCCCTGGGCATACGGCGATGCGCCGGGGCAGTTACCGGGGCACAGCCCGACTATTTATCCGGCATCAAAACAGCTGACTTCATCAGCTGTTTTCAACGCCTTCAAAAATAAAAGCCGGTGCCTGTCCGTCTTTTATTTTCAAAGGCTTCACGGCTGATGGCCGCGGCGAGAATGCTTGCCCATACTCGCGTTATTAACCCGGCATGAAGCTATTTTCATGCCGGGTTAATTTAAGCGGCGATTATCGCGTCAACAGCGACCACCCGGGCGAAGATGTCCGACAACATCGCCAGTTCGGCGCGCTGCAGCTCGGCGGCCGGCAAGATCCCGTCACCGTCAGCACGCGGCAGATCACGGGTCGCCACGGCATCTTCCGCGATCGTGACCGGATAGCCCAACTCGTTTGCCACCCGCGCCGTGGTCGACACGCAGACATGCGTCATGAACCCGGCCAGCACCACCTGACCGACGCCGCGCTCTTGCAGGCGCGCCTGAAGATCGGTGCCACCGAAGGCGCTCGGCACACGCTTGATCACAACCGGCTCCTCGCCGTGCGGCGCGACTTCCGGCATGATCGAAACGTACGGCCCCTCGGGATCGAACATGGGGCCTCCGGCCTCCCCATGATGCGCGATATGGATCAGCGTCCCGCCATGAGCGCGCCAATGCGCGATCAGCCCTGCGATGTGCTCGAGCGCCGGGGCGAGACCGGATAACGGCAACGCGCCTTTGCGGTATTCCTCCTGTGCATCGATCACGATCAACGCGGCGGTTGCCGGCGTACCGACAGGCAGGCTTGCGCCGGCAATCTCAAGCATTGTGTGTGTGGCCATGTCTCGTCTCCTTGATTGCGAGCGCACATCATGATCCGGCTGATTGGCAATTCAAATCCGTTCGTTTGCAGGCATGCTCTGCGTACACGCAGATGCTAGACCAGACGAACCGCGATGAGCACATTGGATTGGGAAGGACTGAAAACCCTGGCGCTGGTTTGTCGCGGCGGCACGATGAGCGCCGCCGCCCGTGAGATCGGCGTCAACCAGACCACCGTGGCACGCCGCCTGCAGCGACTCGAGGCACAGCTGGGGTACCCCCTGCTACGCCGCGACGGTCAGCGCTTGCGCGCCACGCTGCGCGCCGAACCCCTGCTGCAGACCGCCCGGGCAATGGAAGATCGACTTGCCGCCACCCTGATTCAGACACAGACGGAACCGCGGCGCGAACGGATCGCCGGCGTGGTCCGCGTGACCGGGGTGGATGGTGTGCTCGAATACGCCGTCGGGCCCAGGGTCGACAGCCTGCTGTCGGCCCATCCGCGTCTACGGCTCGACTTGGTCGGCGGGAATCGTAATTTTCGTGTCGCGCAACGCGAGGCCGATATCGCCCTGCGCCTGGCACGCCCGACAAGCGGCGTCTTTCATGCCCGACGACTCGGCGATCTCGCCTACGGCGTCTATGCCACCGCCACGGACACAGACCCCGACAGCGCACCCTGGGTGGATCTGAATGAGCAATTCATCGACAAGCCCGAGCAACAATGGCTGGCGGCGCATTTTCCCGATCGGCGAACCATCGCACGCGCCAACCGCGGCGGCATCATGGTGCAATTGGCCCTGGCGACCGGCGCCTGTTGTTTGATGCCGCGCTGTATTGGCGATCATGTCGCAGGCTTGAGTCGGCTCGACATGACACCGGCCGGACGCGAACTCTGGCTACTGACCCATCAGGACATGGCCCATCTGCCCCGCGTCCGCGTGGTGGCCGATTGGCTGGCCGCCACGTTGTGCGACGGCGTGACCGTGACGCCTGCTTGATGATGCCTTCATGCCCGGGGCGCGTTCGCGTTACTGCGCGCGCGATCACAGCCCGAACATCAAACGCCGAGGCACCGACAAGCCAACCACCGCAGCATCCGCGATCGCCAAGATAACCGAGCCCGCCCGCACGCATGCGCATGTCACAAGGCCTTCTTGACATGCGTGCGTAAAGCGGCACCGGGCTCTAAACAGAGCCGCCCACCTTGGCTGCCAGCAAGCGGGCCATTTCATCTGCCGGC